>JBLNAY010000071.1:0-9019 GCA_050259715.1 Candidatus Dadabacteria bacterium | reverse complement strand
TGCCACGTACTTGATTCCACCTTAGGCATCCATACTTTCCCTACATCATTAAAGGCTAATAATCCTACTGCACCCGGAAACAGGTAAGTACTAAAATCAGCAAGCTTTAATCGTAGTTCAGTATTCTGGAAAAACACCGTACGTCCTGCAAACCTGTTGCGGCGGTAACCTCTTAAATTCTCAGTGCCACTAAGATATTGCGCCTGCGGCATCTCGAAATTGCCCCAGTTGGTAGCTACCCCAAGTCTGAAGGCGTACACCATAGTAGCTTTAGGTGCAAAGCTGGCAATTACACTCATATCCCAATGTGCCTGTGTCAGGAAATTAGAATTGCCACTCACTCCAACCAGGCTCTTTACTCCTGCATCTAATAGAAAACCACGGGTGGGCAATGCCTGATTATTTCTTGAATTAATATCCAGCAATGCTTCTGCACCTACAAAGGTTTTCCCATCAAAAAGCGATTGATTATCCAAGCCACTTGCTGTTGTGTTGCTAACGAACTTGCCCAGGTTTCCGGTTCTATCTAAATGAAAATATTGGAAGGTAGGACCAAAGCTTGCCCGCATCCATGATTGTAACTGCTTCCGGTACATCACAGAAGCATTCACCATGTTATATTGTGTTTGATAATACTGTTCTTTACCAGTAACATTTTTGTCAAAAACCGAATTATTCCCATAGCCAAAGAAATTGGTTATGTATTTCGGTGCCTTTACTTCTGACCGGATGACAAGATCTGAAGTCCCAAATACATCGGTGAAATCAGCATCATATTTAAACCGGTAAGATGATGTTCTGAATGCATAGGTGCCACTGATAAAGTGACGCATAGCATAAGGTTCCTTTCTAAATCCCTGGGTAATTATTTCAATCTTAGGTCCGATATATACACCATCATCAACATTATAACCTAACGAGAGGTCAGGTCGTAGATAACCATATTTATAGAATTGCCGGCTGTACATGTTCAGTTGTGGATTACCTGTCACCTTTCGGATCACCCCTGCCGGACTTCCATAAAAATGATTGTTTTCAAATGAAACATCAAAAACTACTGTTCGTCCACCTGTCGCATTATTTACGAAGGCATCATCACCTCCACCTCCAACAATACGTACTTTTATAGGAGAATTACCGCCACTGATAACAAAACTATCCGGATCCTGTAAGCCATATATATTCAGTGCTTTGGTAACGGATGGATCGAATACACGATGATAAATGGTAGAACTTACGTTATTTAGAGAATCTAACTTATTTACTGTAACAGCAGTACTGCCATCGGGCTCACGAACAATAGAGAACAACTCCTTTTTGTTAGTACCTACAATATTCACCTCCCTGGACAAAAACCTGTAATACTTCAGCATTTCCTCTTTAAAGTAATTGCGCCTGTCTTTTAAGATGTTTGCCAGTTTGGGACCATGAAAGCGATATACTTCTCTTGGTTGTTGCTGAAGCGCAAGATCTATTGTTGCATCTGTCATCCTGCTTAAAAAACTATCCACTTGCACCTTCCATGCACTTTCGTCCAGTTCATTCAGGAAGAACCTGTCAAAATTCCTTGCAGGCCTGTTGAATGTATTAATGTTAGCAGCTTTTGCAGAAAATCCCTGGAGTTCAGGCACACGCCACGCCCCCCTTATTGTTTTCGGAAACAAACCTTCATTAATGTGAAATGCCTGGTCCTGGTCTAATGGAATAGCAAAGAATATCTTTCCTTTACCTGTGTCACGGGTTGCCCACCTCCATTGACCTTCATGCCTGTCGAAATCCATGTAGAAATTATCAAGCAAGCGTGCTTTTAAAACCTGTTCCTGATCGGCATGAAAATCATTATCCTTTTGTATTTGTAATACTACTTCATCTGTATTGTAGGTCTTTTTTATATGATCGGGCTCCATCTCTTCCAGTGTAGCAAGAGAATTTTTGAACAATGGACGGAAGCGGCCTAGCCGGGGATCATCAGGAATATAAAGCACTTTACGTCGAACGACCAGTACATCTTCTGCCTTAGCAAGAGGTGGGATGGTAAGACCTGAAAATGGATATGATGCTGAAACACCTCCTTCTGCTTTCTCTCTAATTATATTTTCTCTTAAGTCAGGAGGAATGACAGCTTCTGGATATTTCTGAAGAGATCGCAGCATCCACTCTTTTCCTGATTTGTCCTGTAGTGTCAGAGAGCGGTGCTGTTGACCACCGGCTGCCCGTAAAGGAGTAAGACCATTTTGCTCTCTTCCAAGGTCAAGAACAGGAACTCTAACAGGGGTCGTCCATTCTTTCCGGAAATTCTTACCATTGAAAAATTTGCCTAATGGACCAGCCTTTAAATCGGGGTTGGCTGCTACCAATACTGAATCAGGTAAGTTCGGAAACGCTTCCGTTGACCTGGTAACAGCTAAGGTATCTATCGTTTTTAGTTGTTGATGAAAGATGGGTGTATTAAGATTTGCAGAGTTAATATCATAAAACTTAATTTCCAGCTTACCACTTTTCCTGATCTCTAACATAGAAAGGCCGTTCTGAACCTCGGAGAACTTCAGGTTAGGAGATTTATTTTGATTTACCCTGCTGGTATAGGTTCCAGATCCTGAAACAACGTAGGGAATGCTATCAATCATAATAAATTGAAGACTATGATCATGGCCGGCTACATTAATGGGATTTCGGTGGGTTTTCATAACATCCTCAATAGTTTTTACCATCTGTTGATATAAAGGATGATTATAGTCCTGTAAGCTTCCAAACACACCTCTTGCCAAAGGGTAAACAGATCCTAGTATTGGTAATGGAATGTAAAGATTTGGTCTAACAGCAGTAAATGGGAATATATGCTCCTTCCAGGTATAATCACCACCATGTACGCCATATGTATGCATGGGGTGATGCATAGCTACCAATAATAATTGGTTGGGATGTGCGGCAACAATTTCTTTTAATTCCGTTGTAAACTCATCCATTGTGCGGGAAGTACAACTGGATCCGGGTCCAGGCTTATCGTGTACATATAAAAACCATTGAGTATCTATAAAGACTCCTACAACTTTACTACTTAGATCAACAGCTACAGGCCCCGGGCATCCACCGGTCAATGGGAATTGAATATTTTTCTGGGCAAGAGCATTTATGTAATCCTCCTGGTTAATAGCTTGTTGCCATCCACCCAGCATACCATTCTTCCAGTCATGATTACCCGGGATGAATATGGCCGTTCCTTTTTTACCCTTTACAAGGTTTACCTCGTAGTCCAATACTTTTTTGCCTTCTTCATATCCAGGTTCTCCTTTCATTGGAAGTCCTAATGGATATACATTATCGCCTAAGTAGAGGACCATATTTTTAGGATCATTCCAATCCACATTCTTTGCAAGCCAGTCGATAACAGGTTGTACGGTGCCATGCAATTCACCGGCATCACCAACAAAAAAGATGCGTTGATAAATGGAATCAACCTGTGAATAAGATATTAAATAAAATACTGTGGTAAACAGGACAGTTGTAAGCTTCTTCATGGGTGCATTATTTCTTCTCTTTTGACTTATAAGGAAATATTAAAAGGTTAGCCTTCCCAAACTTTCCCTCATTTGATATAAACATGTCTCCATTGGGTGCAAAAGCAATGCCCTCCGCCTGCGGGAATTCCTCAGGGTTTAGTTTATATCCTTCAATCAATTTACCCCTTGTGTCTGCAATTACCAGTAAGTTCCCGGCTGAGGATACTATATAAAGTCGTTTGTTAATAGGATGTATGGCAGCAGCTGATGGATCAAACTTTGCATTATCGTCTTTGAGCAACTTTCTGACTTCCTGTATATCAAATGAATAGAATAAAGTAGTATCGAAGGTTTTGGTTACCAGGTCAAAACGGAAAGCCGAACGTGCATGATGCCCTTTATCAAAGGCACAAGTTTTGCAAATTATCACCAATCCTTTAGCTGTAGGATCATAATAAATGCTTTCAAAGTCACTTTGTCCCTGCAGATTTAATGTATAGGATGGTATGGAAGCACTGTCCTTAGCTCCTTTAGTTACAGCTGTTATGATGCCTCGGCTCGAAAGTAAATAGACGGTATCTCCAACTTTAACTAAATCCTCGAGATCACTATCAGCAGCGACGACTTTATCTGTATAGTCGGACAACTTTCTTTTACGAAAGTTGACATCAAAAACATGACGTTTACTGTCAGAGATGGCTAATAGGCTATTATTGTCTGTGTTATAAGTGATTCCCGAAATCTCTACAAGGGCTTCCCCAACATCCATCTTTACCGGTTGTGATAAATTATACCCTGCCGGTGACTGATAATCTTTGTGTTTACAACTGTTAAGAAACGTAAGGGTACATGCGAAAACAATAATGTAAATAAGCAGGCACTTTCTTTGAAATAGCATCTAAGGCAGATTTAATACTTTTACTTATCAAACAATGCACCAACCATGAACGAAACAAATGAGCAGTTGTTAGCGGCAGCACGGGCGTATGTTACGGACATCTACACACATAGGTCAAAACCTGAATTTGTTTTTCACAACCTCGAACATACTGAAGATGTTGTAGAAGCCTGTAGCCACATGGCTGATTATTATGAACTTCCGGAGAATGACCGGTTGGTACTTATGTTGGCTTCCTGGTTTCATGATACAGGTTATACATCGGGAGAATCTGAGGGTCATGAGGATGTAAGTAGTCACCTGGCTACCCAATTCTTACAATCCCAGCATGTTGATGATGCAACTATACAGAGGGTTACCTCCTGTATACAAGCAACGAAAATGCCGCAGTCGCCCATAACACAAATAGAAAAGATTCTTTGCGACGCCGATTTACACCACCTGTCAACAGAAGATTTCAAGGCAAGAAACCAGCTGCTAAAGCAGGAACGGGAAAACCAATTGGGTCATAAAATTGATAAACGCGACTGGAAAAAGAACAACATTAAATTCCTGAGTAGTCACAAGTATTTTACTGAGTATGGCCGTGAAATGCTGGAACCTAAGAAACAGGAGAACCTTCTAGCCTTACAAAAGAAGAAACAGGAAAAGATAGATGAGATCAAAGAGGCCAAAGAAGCGTTTCCATATATACCTGCAGAAAAGCAAAAAATCGATGCCAAGGCTAATCAAAAGAACACTGAAAGAGGCATCCAGACAATGTTCCGGATTGTTTCAAGTAATCACCTGCGATTAAGTTCCATGTCTGATAATAAATCACATATAATGATCACTGTGAATTCAATCATCCTGTCAATCATTATATCTGTCCTATTTGGCAAGCTTGCTTACTACAAAGAATATATAATTCCTGCATGTATATTGCTGGCAGTGTGTTTAGGTTCTATCACCTTTGCGATTCTCGCTACACGTCCATCTGTTAGTGGTGGTCGATTTACTGAAGATGATATCCGCAACAGGAAAACAAACCTGCTCTTTTTCGGAAACTTTTACCGGATGCAGTTAGAGGAATATCAGTGGGCGATGCAACAATTAATGAAAGATGCAGATTACCTGTATAGCAGCATGGTAAAAGATGTTTACTTCCTGGGTGTGGTGCTTGCAAAGAAGTACCGGTTCTTAAGAATATCATATACTATCTTCATGGTGGGTCTTATAATAGCCGTAATTGCATTTGCGATTGCCGGTCTTGTAACAGCAGGTGGTTCAACCTCCACGCCTACTCCTCTTATTGATTACTAACTTGCGCTTACGAAAGAATTTAAGAGTGAAGGAAATCAATATACCTGAAGAACCACTCAACTCGGAAAAGTCTATTGTTACTGATAGCCAAAGTGTCATTAATGTGGCGGTGAGATACATTTCTTATCTAAACCCACTGCACTTTCACAAACATGGAGTAAAAGCAAAAGCCATCATTTCATTAATTCTTGTTTGCTTCTTCTGGGGCACAACATGGCTGGCTTCGAAGCAAGGTGTAAAACATATGCCTGCACTTCAACTGGCAGGAATGAGACAATTCTTTGGTGGCATGTGTTATGTGATCTTCTTTCTTACACAGGGCACTTCTTTACCCAAACGAAAAGATTGGATCGCAATAATTATCCTCTCATTCCTCAACTTCATGATCAGCAATGGTCTTTCCACCTGGGGAGTCCAATACATTTCTGCCGGCCTTGGCTCTATCATTGGATCCATATTTCCATTATGGTTAGTCATTATTGGATTGTTCACTTCAAGATCAAGAATGAAACGAAAAGCTATTATAGGGTTATTTCTTGGATTTGCCGGTATATGTGTCATCTTCTATGAACACCTGCATGAATTCTTCAATGCAGAATTCCGTTTTGGAATTATACTTTCACTGATAGCTACATGGACCTGGGCTTTCGGCACGCTATACACTAAAAAACATGCAGCACATTTCAATCCCTATTTTGGACTCGGTCTGCAAATGGTGATCTCTGGTATTGTGTTAGTCAGTGTTTCTCACGTGACCAACAATGCGATTCCGTTTAAAAGTATTCCCTGGCAATCATGGGCAGCTATAGGTTACCTGGTTGTGTTTGGTTCAGTCATTTCGTTTATTGCGTATTTATATGCACTGCAAAACTTACCAACAGAGCAGGCGTCCATTTATGCCTATATCAATCCTGTAGTAGCAGTTCTTCTTGGAGCTATACTATTTGGCGAAATGCTTTCTATATTCATCATTGCCGGTGTTGTTATTACTCTTTATGGCGTTTACCTGGTAAACAAGGCGGCCATTAAGACTTAGACGTAACTGATTCAATAAAGCGAAGGTAGATCTCCCTCCAACCTTCGAATTCCGGGTCTGTACCCAGGAAGCTATTGTGCCATATAGTGATCATCTGCCCACCATAAGATTTCACTATCTTCAGGTATTGCATCACTTCCCTGAACGCATCTTCATGTGCATTACCCTGATCATAAAATGAAGTGGCATCCATAAAGCAGAAAGGATGAATGGCTAATTTGGTGGGAAGTTCATTTTTCAGATCATACCAATAATAAGTACAGGCAATGGAAGCCCTGAAACCATTAATGCTTCCGTACCCCATAGAGTAATCATCTGTAATACCCAAAGTAATCAGGCGACGGTAAGTTGTCGGCATTTCTAACCTTATAAAATGTTGCCTGGACTTGGTAATATGCTTTCCTGTGATCTGTTCAAGGAAGTGCTTTTCTTTTGGCAAATAGGTAGCACGTTCATTACTTGCCCATGACGGATGTAAACCTACCTGGTATTTCTTTGAAATCTCTAGCACCAGGTGTTGGAATTCGGGGGTTTCTACATCAATATTCTTATCCAGCTTGCCTCTTTCCTGTGCAACCAAAAAGAAATAAATAGGAGTAAGATTAAATTCCTGGTGCAGTTGATCCATCCACTGGTAGGCATCATATGGGTCTGCTTTTTTGCCTCGTAAAACACGTACGCGCTCTGCCACATTGCCTATTCTACCCTTAGCAATTAATTGCACCATTGCGCCAGAATTCCTCTTGAATCCTTTGTTCCTGAAACTCCATGCCATATCAATATCATAGGTGGGAAGAAAGCGAAAGCCCTGTTCATTAAGTTTCGCTCCCGGAAACTTTTGTTCGACAATTATCTTCAAATGATGGAGCCAGATATTTACCAGTGGCAAATGAAGGAAGTTTTCTTTAAATGCCAGCGAGTTCTCATGAGAATATCTTCCATATTCATCCTTCTGGTGCGGAAGGTATTCTTCATACCTGGTGAGTAAATAAAAGATCCCTGCCAAAGGATCGAATCCTACATCACCTTCTGCCTTGAAGAAAGCTTTGAAATCGTTCAGTTCAAAACATTCAATCTTCACACTCCTTACTGCCGTTTCAAAAAGAAGTACGTGCGAATTGATCCATATTTCATCTGCAGAAAGGCGGTGAAAACTATAATTTATTTTAACGGGGTCAGTATTCGCTAAATACTTCTCTTCGTCGCATATAATCTTTATGGGTGTAGAAAAATACCCGGAAAGAAAGTCTACCACGTATTGTAAACGTGTCGTTAACGTATGGCTATAGATGATCACTTCTTATCAGTCTCTTTTTTTATTTCTCTCCTTCCAAAGTTCGTTAAACGTCTTTGGAGGAAACTGCAGATCACTGCGATGTCTTGTCCAATCTTTTGCAATAGAATTAATCATTTTGTTCTTCATACTCTCCGTGCCCATATTCATCATCCGCCGGCTTAACATTAGCCTTTTCCAAACTTTCCACACCATCTTCTCACCAAAAGAACCAAATCCTTCTTTTACTGATTCATTCCTATTTTCAAGCAATAACTCATGCAGGTTAATCTTTACTGCACACACCTCCGTGCAATTACCGCATAGCGATGAAGCATAACTTAGATGCTTCCATTCCTCCATGGGTTTTAGGTGCGGTGTGATTACAGATCCGATGGGTCCACTATAGGTGGTGTTGTAAGTGTGCCCCCCAATGTTTTTGTAAACAGGACAGGCATTCAAACATGCCCCACAACGAATACAGTAAAGAGATTCCCTTGCCTTCTCATTTGCCAGTATGTTAGTGCGCCCATTATCTAACAGGATGACATACATTTCAGAAGGTCCGTCTGCATCATTCGCCTGTTTTGGACCTGTTACAATTGTGTTGTATACAGTTACCTTCTGCCCGGTTCCATAAGTTGCCAGCAGCGGCCAGAATAAATGCATATCATTAATGGACGGAACTACTTTTTCAATGCCCACAATAACGATGTGTGTCTTGGGCCATGAACAACTAAGGCGCGCATTCCCTTCGTTTTCAGTAACAGCTATTCCTCCAATATCAGAAATGATGAAGTTCGCTCCTGTAATTCCCACTTCCGCTGTCCTGTACTTCTCCCGAAGTTTCTCACGCGCAATAAGAGTTAGTTCCGTAGGTGAAAGGTTCGGAGCTGTACCTAACTTACTGGAGAATACCCTTGCTACATCCTCCTTGCTTTTGTGCATAGCAGGAGTAACAATGTGATAGGGAGGTTCACCATCTAATTGCTGGATATATTCACCAAGAT
>JBLNAY010000070.1:0-25237 GCA_050259715.1 Candidatus Dadabacteria bacterium | reverse complement strand
ATCTCAATAAGAAGGAGTTCCTTTTGAATATTGAGACTGAGGATGACATGAAAATGAGGCAATTAATTGATGTTTTAATAAGTCGTGCTCATAAACAAGGAATTGCACCTGAAGCTTTTGATACCTCCAAAGAGGGATCTCAGAGTGGGAAAACATGGAAGAAGGAGGTACCCGTTAGGAATGGCTTAAAGCAAGAAGATGCAAAGAAAATCGTAAAACTTATTAAAGATGCGGGATTAAAAGTACAAGTTTCGATCATGGACGACCTTGTAAGGGTCACCGGTAAAAAAATAGATGATCTTCAATTAGTTATACAAACTTCGAAACAATGGGACATGGGAATTCCACTGCAAGTAGAGAACATGCGCAGTTAGGTGGATAAATACGTGAACAATTCGTTAAAAATCTTCAATTTGAAATTTGGATTAAGTCAATACTCAAGAGTATCTTAGCATCAGAAGTTAGAAAGAAGTCCTTAAACAAGATCATTTCACGCTTTCGAAAAGCATTGGGTTAGTAAGGTATAGAAACTTAGGTTTCTGTATACAGCGGATCTAGTGCTTTTCTCTTTTTTATATACCTCCAGCACTATTTTAACCTTCTGTTTTCGACTTTAGCGAACTTTACTTCTAATAAGATTTGGACTAAATCTCGATTCATCTTAACTTTGCGCACTCTTTAGATAAATTCTGCTGAAAGCAGTAGAAATAAACTTAAATAATATGAAAAAAGGTCTTCATCCATCCAATTACCGTTACGTCGTTTTTAAAGACATGAGTAACAATTATAGCTTTTTGAGTCGCTCGACTGCAGCAACAAAAGAAACTGTTAAGTGGGAAGATGGTAATGAATATCCGCTGGTCAAATTGGAAATTTCAAATACTTCCCATCCATTTTTTACTGGCAAGAATGTATTAGTGGATACTGCTGGCCGTATAGACAAGTTCAAGAAGAAATACGAAAAGAAAAAATAAGCTTTTTCCATATAGGATTAATTATCCCACCTTCCGGTGGGATTTTTTATTTTTATAGTGTTTTATAGTGAATGGAAGGCTATGAATAAGATTGTATTTACGGAGGAGTTTTGTACACCTGAAAACTTATTTCCTTTTACACTCACGAGACAAGTTCAGGACATTCGTATAGGAATACTTACCATCCGTGAAAAGTGGGAAATGCATCTGAGACTTGTTTCTTTTGACAAATTTGAAAATGATTATAAGGATCTTGAACGTGCTATTGTATTAGGTGAGGCAACTAACAATGAGGTCTTTTGTCTTTTGCACGGGAATATTCTTCCAACGAAACGACTGATTAAACAAATAAAAAAGCTTAAACCGGGTGAATTTATTTCCGTCCCTGAAAGAGAAAGTGTTGCTTACTGTATTTCCAGGCAAGAAATAGTCGATGAAAACAGGATTAAAGTTGGAAACGTTGTGGAAGTTGATGAAGAAATTAAAGAAATCAAATATCCGTGGGACATCTTCCAAATGAATGCATTGGCAATTGAACAAGATTTTGACCTGCTGACCAATGGTCGAAAAAGCCAAAAGATTCATTTATCCAATATTGTAAGAAAATCTTCTCACATTTTCATAGAAAAAGGTGCCTCGGTTGAAGGGTCTTATTTAAACGCCGAAGAAGGACCAATTTACATAGGGAAAGGTGCCTTAGTAATGGAAGGAAGTATGTTGAGAGGTCCAGTAAGTATTGGCGATTCTGCTGTAGTAAAAATGGGATCCAGAATTTATGGAGCAACTACTATTGGACCAGGTTGCACAGTAGGTGGAGAAATTAAAAATTCTGTTTTCTTCGGAAATTCAAATAAGGCGCACGATGGTTATATTGGTGATTCCGTGATTGGTGAATGGTGTAACATTGGTGCAGGCACTTCCAATTCAAACATAAAGAATACAGCTTCTGAAGTTATTGTATTTACACCTAGCGGACCGCGCAATGTGGGTATAAAATGTGGTGTTTTGATGGGAGACTATTCCAGGACTGCAATAAATACATCTATAAATACAGGAACAGTAATTGGTGTTTCCGTAAATGTGTATGGATCGGGTCTTACTCCGAAGTATATTCCAAATTTTTCATGGGGAAGTGAGGGAGTGGAACGATATAGACTGGAGAAAGCATTTACAGATATAAACAATTGGAAAGCAATGAAGGGAAGTAGCTTATCAGAATCAGAAAAATCTATATTGAAACATATCTTTGACCATTATTAAACTGATAGAATGAGAAAACAAATCGCTGCTGCAAATTGGAAGATGAATCTAACTTACCGCCAGGGAGAAGAACTTGTAAATAAAATACTGGAAAAAGAACTGCCCATATTAGAACATCAACAGGTGATTTTCGCCGTTCCTTATCCTTATTTAATAATGGCTAAAAGTGTAGTAGCGAATGAATATGGATATGACATTGCAGCACAAAACTGCAGTCATAAACAAAGTGGTGCTTACACAGGTGAAGTATCTGGTGAAATGTTGCAATCTATTGGTATTCACTATTGTATTCTTGGACACAGTGAAAGACGCCAGTATTTCCAGGAAAGTAATCATATGATAGCTGAAAAGCTTGACCAGTGCCTGCAATTTGATATTACACCGATTTTTTGTTGTGGTGAATCCTTATCTACGAGGGAAAAGAATGATCAAAACGAGTTTGTTGAAAAGCAACTGGATCAATCTCTCTATCATTTATCCGAAAATGAGATCAAAAAAGTTGTTATTGCATATGAGCCTATCTGGGCAATTGGTACCGGTAAAACAGCAACTACAGCCCAGGCACAAGAAATGCATCAACATATACGTTCTACTTTAGCGGGGAAGTGGGGCCAGGAGGTCGCTAATGAAATCACGATACTCTATGGAGGAAGTGTAAAAGGTAATAATGCGAAGGATCTGTTTAGTAATCCCGACGTAGATGGTGGACTCGTGGGTGGCGCTTCTCTAGTGGCTGACGAATTTGTGGAGATTATAAAAGCATTAAAGCATTAAGCCAAGTAATCAATACCAGATAATTGTTTTACAAAAAAATCATTTGCTGTTCCGCTTTCTAAAACTGCGACTCATAGTGAATGGCATGTTTATTTATCCTCTTGTAAGGAATACACCTTTAAAGATTACTATTTCAACCAACCGCTGCCGGATCGTTGTTACTGATGGATATCATATAACGAAGCCATTAGATCTTGCACTTTCCAATAGCCGTACATACTATTACAAAGTTGCCTGTGCTATTGAAGATGACCAGTTAATTGTAGGACTTATAATAATGTTACTCTTGTATGCTATGGGTGCTACTTCAGGAATTATTTTGTTACAGATTTTAAGTTTAGCTCCTATCATTTATTTTCTTTTTTTGTATTACATAAACCGGAAAGAGTTTATCAAGATTCTTCCGGTTTAAATAATGGAAGCTGCACTCTTTCGAATACATTCACTTTATCTACTTCCAGTATTGTAGCATCTCCTGTCTCTGAAGGATGATACATAGGCACGAAACGGGCGCCTTCTACAATGTCACCTGCTGAATAAGAAGTTCGTGCAATTACTGTATTTGAAAATACCTCATCATAAGCTTTAAGAAAAACCATAATTTCAATTTGTTGATATTCCATTTCTTCTATACTCATACCATACAGAGGGCTGTTCTCATTCAACGCATGTACGATTGTCCAGTTCATTAATAAAGAATTGATTTTACTGAATTCAACATCCAGGCTATAAAATCTGTTTACTTTCTTACCATTATCATCGACCTTAAGAGCAACGGTTAATTTCACTTCTGCTTCCATTAGATGGCTATTCTTATAAGGTACCATACGGAACATTAATGCTGTACCTTCTTTATAAGGTGAAATAAGACAATTCTCACTAAAATAAAGGAATGCCCTTGGTCTGGAAAACCTCCCATAAAACAAACCGGTGGCCAAAGCAAATCCTAATACTCCCAGGAAAGCTTCCAAGGAAGCAATTGAACTTGCGATTAAACCTGAAGGACTTATTCTTCCATATCCAACCGTCGTAAACGTTTGAGTACTGAAAAAGAATGATTCTGCAAACTTTTTTAATTCAGATCCTTCTGCAATTCCAATTAGATTTTCACTTCCAAGTAAATAATATATTAAACCAAAGAAAAGGTTAATACCCACAAATAAGCTAAATAGCCATATCCAGAACTTCCATCGGGGGATACTGAGTAATGTATGAAACCAGCTTAGTCTATCAATCAAACGAACTCCTTTCTTAATTACATTGGGAGTACCATCTTTATTATACATACGGCTTGCGCTACTTTTAGCTTGTATGCCAAAGCCAGTTGTATCAATATTGACAAACTTTTTCTTGTTCATATGCTGCTCTTAAGAGTGAGATGAAATTAAAGCTTTCGTCGGTCTTGAGAATTTTGGATAAAGAATAATCAGTCGAATATATAATGGTGCAGCCAAATACGCAGAAGAACTTTAGATGATTTTCAATCTTTATTGATTATTGATATAAGATATTAATATTGCTAAATTTTACGTTTAAGCTTCATCAACCTTGTTCTATGTTTCGATCGTTGTTGTTTAAGGTTATCTATACTGTTATAATGTTCCTGGCAACTATTCTGCTGGGCAATATTGTACACCCGGAACAGTTTGGAGCAATATCTCTTCTCGTGTTGAACACCGCCTTATTTAGCCTGGTAACAGGTATCGGTGCTGACACAATGATCATGCATATGCTTGGAAACAACAAATGGAGTATTGATGAAGCTGTACACTTCATGTGGAGAACAATAGCTTTACAGTTTGCATTCTTTTTCATATTGGAAATTGGCTGTATTGCACTCTTTAAAATGGCATTGCTATCTGCGGCAAAAGGTTTAAATTTCTTTTTTATTGATCTTATATATTTTACTGGGGTGGTGTTCGTTGAGAAGTTTATTGCTTTATTTTATTCTACTCACAAGGCCACATTTGTCAATATGATTCTTTCCGGAATAGCAATTACATACCTTGGTTTATTAGCTGTATTTTATTTTTGGTTAAAGGTTCATCTGATGGTAATAATCTATTCTTTTGCTATCCAGAGTTTGATGCAAGGGATCGTTTTATTTTTCACTTTCTTTTCCAAATATGAATTTAAAGGATCGGCAATTTCTAACAAAGAAATCGCTTTTTTCCTAAGGATTTCTTCAGTTGTAATGATTACGAATATTATTCAATTACTAGCCTATAGAGTTGATTTCTGGATCATCAAATCATATTTTTCTAATTATGAAGTTGGTATCTATACACAAGCGAATAAATTTGCTAACCTTATATGGCTGGTTCCGAACATTGTTGCTCAACTATTAATTCCAAAATATCTTTTTTTGCAAAAAGAACAACTCTCTAAAATTTTCAGGTTATCGTTTATTTCAAATCTTCTGATCGTATTGGCCACTATTCTAATAACCAGGATGTTTTACTTATACTTTCTGAACTCAGAATACCGGGAAGGGTTATCTGCGTTCTACCTAATGCTTCCCGGTTATTTTTTCTGGGCAATGGTCATCTATTTTGCCGGTTATTTTTCATGGCAAGGGAAGTTTAGATATAATCTATTCGGAAGTATGGGTTGCTTGCTTGTAATATTAGTTACAGATTTTTTGTTAATACCCAGGTTCTCCTATAATGGTGCTGCTATTGCAAATACGGTGGCTTATACCATAATATTTTGTTATTACGTCTTTATGATAATTAAGTCTGGTACATTTAGCGTTAAAGAGCTATTTATCCCCAGGCGAAAAGATATCCAGCAAATAATGATTCTTAAATAGTGCTTAATAGAAGAAGATATATATTATGGCTTCCCTCGTGGTATCCAAATAATCTACAGCTTTATAATGGTGACTTTGTTCAGCGACATGCACAAGCAGTTTCATTATTTGAAAGAATTGAAGTAATACATGTAATTCGAGACGTGGAAGGGAACGTAACAAAAGATATTCTTACGGAAGTTCATGAGCAGGGAAACTTAAGAGAAACTATCATATATTATTATCAGCCACGGAATAGCTTCAACTTTATTGGTAGATTATTTTCACACCGGAAATATAAAAATCTATATCGAACTGCAATATTGCAGTTAATTAATGAAAAAGGTAAACCAGCCCTTGTTCATTCTTACATAGCTTTAAAGGCAGGCTCAATAGCGTTATGGTTAAAAGAAAAGTACCACATTCCGTATGTAGTTTCGGAACAGTCCACCATTTATCTTAACGAATCACATCCTAATCTAGCGGATTTACCCCTGGCATTTCGCTATTTAGCAAGGAAGATTTATAATAATGCTTTGCAGGTGATGGTAGTTTCAAATTATTTAGGTGACAGGCTCCGGCACCTATACAAAATAGCAGCGCCAGTTATAATTCCCAATGTTGTAAATGATACAATTTTCAATTTTGTGAATAAACATACTCCAAAACAGAATACGTTTATTCATATTTCAACACTGAATTACCAGAAGAACCCGGAACAAATCATTGAAGCCGTTAAATTGATAAAAGAAAAAAATGTAGATGTAAAAATATATATTGTCGGCCCACGAAATATAGATCTTATCGAATTAGTGAAGAGACTAAACCTGGAGGACAATGTTATATTTTTACACGAAAGACCTCAATCAGAATTAGTGTCAATTATGAAAGAGTGTATTGGATTAATTCTATTCTCCAGGTATGAAACATTCGGTTGCGTTCTTATTGAAGCGTTTGCTTGTGGTTTACCAGTAATAGTCTCTGATATACCTGTCTTTCATGAAAATGTATCAAATGCGAATGGGTTATTTGCGGAAAATGAAAACGCTACTGATTTAGCAGATAAAATGTTTGAATTAATTTCCGGAATAAAAACTTTTGATGCAACCTCCTTGTCAAAAGCTGCTCTGGATAAATATAATTATGAGAAAATAGGTGAACAGATTAGCCAATGGTATAACAACATATTATTAAAGGACTGAAGAGCCAAACAATTAAAGAACGACATACTTATGTGAGCGGTGCGTTAAATATCACGTTCTCTATTCATTTATTTTGAAACATTATTAATATTCGTGAATAATATTGCTACATTAAAGTCTATACTTACGTGAAGATATATTTAGCTCTAATCATTTTACTGCTGATTAACAATCCCAATTATGGACAAGTCCTCTCTCCCGAACAATTCCTTGGTTTTAAAATCGGGACACATTTTACAACTCATAACAGGATTGTTGATTATTTTAAAAGCATAGCAGAAGCGGCACCCGATAATGTAAAGTTGCAGCAATATGGATTGACAAATGAAGGAAGGCCATTGTTGGTAGCATTTGTTTCGACGTCGTCCAATATTTCAAATCTAGAAAGCATTCGTACCAATAACCTGAAGTTAGCAAGAAGTTTACCTGCTGATAATTCTGCTGGAACTGTAAATAACCCGGCAATCGTATGGCTAAGTTATAACGTACATGGTAATGAACCGGCATCTTCTGAAGCGGCTATGTTGACCTTATATGCTCTGGTAGATCCAACTAACACAAAAACGAAAGCCTGGCTTCAAAACACTGTGATTGTTATAGACCCTTGTCTTAATCCTGATGGGCGGGATCGTTATGTCAATTGGTATAATTCCGTTGTAGGCACTCATTTTAACCCTTCGCCTGATGCAAGAGAACATCATGAACCATGGCCAAGTGGAAGAACAAATCACTATTATTTCGATCTGAACAGGGATTGGGCATGGCAGACACAAATAGAATCGCAGCAGCGGATGTCATTGTATAATCAATGGCTTCCACAAATACATGTCGATTTTCATGAGCAAGGATATAATGAGCCCTATTATTTTGCTCCGGCCGCAGAGCCTTTTCACGAGGTGATCACAAAATGGCAGAAGGATTTTCAAATAACCATGGGTCGCAATCATGCCCGGTATTTTGATGCGAATGATTGGTTGTATTTTACTAAGGAAAGATTTGACCTGCTGTATCCTTCTTATGGAGACACTTATCCGCTTTATAATGGGGCAATAGGCATGACTTATGAACAAGGGGGTATTAATGCCGGATTAGGTGTAGTTACTGATTCAGGTGATACTTTAACTCTGCTGGATCGGGTACAGCATCATCTGACTACAGGGTTGAGTACAGTGGAAGTTGCTTCAAAGAATGCTACTCAACTGATCGCTGAATTTCAATCTTATTACAATAAAGCTTCAGAAGGTATTGGAGAGTACAAATCCTATGTACTTAAAAGAGAGGCAGATTCTGAAAAAATTAAGGCAGTATTGAATCTTTTAACTAAGAACAACATAAGGTATTATTCAACTAGCACATCAAAAGCCCTGGGATACAATTATGATTCAGGTAAAGAAGAAAGTTTTAACATAACTACCGATGATTTACTTATTCCTTCGTCACAGCCAAAGAGTGATTTAGTAAAGGTGTTATTCGAACCAAAAACAACTTTAACTGATTCAGCTACATATGATATAACCGCCTGGTCGATACCATACTCATATGGTGTTAAGGCGTATGCCACCCGTACGAGTATTCCCATTTCGGGTTCTTTTAAAAATCCTCATGTCCTGAATTCGGCTGCTGATGGAAATCCTTACGCTTACGTTATTCCCTGGAATAATATAGAAGCAGCAAAACTGGTCACTACTCTTTTAAACAAAGGCATAAAACTTCGTTTTGCAACAGAGCCCTTTCAATCTTCAGGTCATAGTTATGACCGGGGTTCTGTAATTGTTTTAAAAACGGGGAATATGTCTACAACTAACCTTTGGGAAGTGGTACGTAATGCAGCTAATGAGGCTGAATTACGGCTTAGTCCAGTAAGTACAGGATTTGTTGAGAAAGGATTTGATTTTGGTAGTGCCAGCGTGTTGCCCCTGCGTTACAAGAAAATTGCTCTCCTCACAGGTGAAGGAGTGAATAGCGGAGCTGCAGGGGAGATATGGCACTTCCTGGAAAAGGAGATTAACTATCCTGTTACCCTTCTAAATGCTACTGATGTAAAGAATATTAAATGGAGTGATTATGATATCATTATCCTTCCTGATGGGAATTACAGTTTCTTATCAGATAAAAGTTCTTCAGAGTCAATAAAAGCCTGGTTGGATACGGGTGGAAATATTATAGCGTTGGAAAGTGCAATAGCCCAATTTTCAAAATTAGATTGGTCTATTAAGACTAAGAAAGCAGAAGATTCGGAGACAAAAGATAAGTTTGAGTACATCCAAAAATTCCAAAACCGCGAGAGGGACTATATATCTGGCACTACACCGGGATCTATATTCAAAGTACAACTTGATAATACACATCCTTTAGCTTTCGGATATCCTGACTATTATTATACTTTGAAACAAGATAATTCAATATATGAGTTTATTAAGGATAATGGTTGGAATGTGGGCGTTATAAAAAAGGATAATCAAGTGGCAGGTTTTGTAGGGTCAAAACTGGTAAATCAATTAAAAGATGGATTATTGTTTGGTGTTCAGAATATCGGAAAAGGTACAGTAACCTATATAACAGACGATATTTTGTTCCGCGATTTCTGGTATAATGGAAAATTGATGTTTGCAAATGCTATCCTATTTGTTCCACAGAATAGCAGATAGTTCTTGTAAATAGATATTATTTCCCACGCATGTTGATAAAAGTGTGGCAAGAAGACATTGTTTAAGTTTTCACATCTTTAAATTCGCCTTTTAGTATAAACAGATGAAAATATTTGCATACCTGCTGTGTTCATTAATTTTCGCACAGAGTTTACCTGCGCAAGCACCTGTCGAATATACTTCAGCTGATATTTACCAGGGATTAAGGAAATTGAATGTACTTGGTACTGTTCTTTATGTTGCTGCTCACCCTGATGATGAAAATACGAGGTTAATTACCTTTTTATCGAAAGATAAATTATACCGCACTGGCTATTTATCTCTGACAAGAGGTGATGGAGGACAGAACCTGATTGGTGAAGAACAGGGAGTAGAACTTGGCCTCATCCGAACACAGGAACTATTGTCCGCAAGAAGGATTGACGGGGGTGAACAATTCTTTTCCAGAGCTTATGATTTTGGATTTTCAAAGACTCCTGATGAAACATTGAAAAAGTGGGACCGTGAGAAAATACTCTCAGATGTTGTTTGGGTTATCAGGAAATTTCGGCCCGATGTGATCATAACACGTTTCCCAACTACAGGTGAAGGTGGGCATGGGCACCACACAGCTTCTGCAATTCTTGCCAATGAAGCATTTACTGCAGCGGCCGACCCTACCAGCTTTCCGGAACAACTGAAATATGTACAACCATGGCAGGCGAAGAGAATCCTTTGGAACACTTTCAATTTCGGTGGAAATAATACCACTAATACTGAACAATTTCATTTTGACGTAGGTGGTTATAATCCTATCCTTGGTAAAAGTTATGGAGAACTAGCTGCAGAAAGTCGTAGCCAGCATAAAAGCCAGGGATTTGGAGTATCCAGGTCAAGAGGTGAAGCCTTTGAATATTTTACAACCACAGGTGGAACTGTACCGGTAAACGATCTTTTTGACCAGGTAAATACCAGCTGGAGTAGGCTTAAAGATGGTAGTAAAATCCAGCAAATAGTAAGTAATTTAATCAGTACATACGACTTCTCAGCGCCACAAAAGTCAGTTCCGCAACTGGTGAATCTATATAAGTTACTAAGTACATCCACGAATGATTATTGGAAAAATCAGAAGATGAAAGAAGTAAAAGATTTGATAGAGCAGGCGGGTGGCTTATGGATGGAAGCATTTACACAAGAACCGTATGGAGCTGAGGGTGATTCCGTTAGAATAAACTTTTCTATAAATGATCGCCTCGGAATAGGTGCTAAATTAAACGAGATATCAATAGATGGTTACGATTCCTTACTCGACATGGCCCTGGTTAAAAATCGAAATCAAAACTTATCCAGGTATATCTATATCAAACCTGATAAACCGGTTACGCAACCATATTGGTTAAAAGAAAAGATGAGTGAAGGACGATTCGAAGTAAATGATCAAAGATTAATAGGGCAGCCAGATGTCGAACCAGCTTACATTGTAAGCTACACTTTCAATATAAATGGAGAGAACATTACATTCACGAAACCTGTAAAATACAAATTCAGTGACCAGGTAAAAGGAGAAATTTATCAACCTTTTTTTGTAGTACCTCCGGCTACCGTTAATACCAGCCCTGATATTTTGTTACTTCAACAAAAGAATACTATACCAGTGGAAGTAGCCGTACAGGTAAATGCAAGTAAACTGGTGACCGGAACAGCTGATGTCAACCTCAAGTCTTTACAGCTCAATGAAACAAAGAGAGATTCAGCATTTAACATAAACAAAAACAGTAATAAATTGTATTCCTTTTTAATCCATCCGGAGAAGGTACAAAAGTTAACAACAGACTATATCTATGGTTCTGTTCACCAGAAAACAGGTGGAAAGAATCTAACTTACAACATTGCAATGAGGAGCATAAATTATGATCACATCCCTGCTATTCGCTACTTCTATGAAGATCCAATAAAGTCCCTTTATGTTGATCTTAAAACTGCTGGAAAACGGATCGGGTATATAGAAGGTGCTGGTGATAAAGTTCCCGCAGCCCTGGAGCAAATGGGTTACCAGGTGACCCTCCTGACCGAAAAGGAAATTGCAAAAAATAATCTTCAACAATTCGACGCGATTATCACTGGGGTGAGGGCTTTCAATACAAATGAATGGATGAATAAGTACTATGATAAGCTTATGAAATATGTAGAGAATGGAGGAAACTATATTGTTCAATATAGTCAGAATAATAATATCAAAGGTAAAATGGGTCCATATCAATTTACCGTTTCATCAAGAAGGGTGACTGATGAAAATGCAATAGTAACCTTTGTTAAACCCAAACATCAATTATTAAATTATCCTAACAAGATTAATCAGGATGATTTTAATGGATGGATCCAGGAGAGAAGTATATATCATGCTGCGAACCTAGATCCTCATTACCAAACTATATTTAGTCTCAGTGACCCTGGTGAACAACCCGACGAAGGAAGTCTCATTACAACTGAATATGGTAAGGGCCATTTTACTTACACAGGCCTGGTGTTTTTCAGGGAATTACCCGCAGGTATTCCCGGGGCTTATCGTCTGATGGCAAATATTATTGCTTTAAATGAGGGGAAGGAGTTCTAATGGCCGAAAGGAAACCCGATCGCACAAGAGGTAATGTGGCTTTTTTCTTTGTCATTATTCTAGGTCTTATTCTCGGGATCTTTATTAAACGCGTTCAAATTGGATTAATCATTGGACTTGTTTTGGGCTTGTTGGGATCTGGCCTCGTAAAAAGAAAATAAATACTTAGATGCATGTGCAGGATATAGAAGCAGTATACTGTGTACAAATTGATTCTTTGTGGTCTTAGTAAAACTTGCATTCTTTGTATTAAATAAACAGGTATGCAAAAAGAGAAGGCACCGTTGTTTAAATCCTGGACCACCTGGTATATATTGGTGATCGTCTTTTTAATTATTTGTATTCTCATATTTTACCTGTTAACCAAAACCTTTTCATGAGTCGTTTAGACTGGCTGGTTATTGTAGTTGTACTTGTTGGCATCATCCTGTATGGCTTATATAAAAGCCGTACTTCCAAAAACCTGGAAGGTTACTTTCTGTCTAACCGCAGTTTGCCCTGGTATTTAATCTTACTGAGCATAATGGGCACACAGGCGAGTGCCATTACATTTCTTTCAGGGCCTGGACAGGCGTATGCAGATGGAATGCGGTTCGTTCAGTACTACTTCGGTCTGCCTCTGGCGATGGTGATCATTTGTATCACTTTTGTACCAATTTACAACAGGCTTAGAGTAGTTACCGCATATGAATTTCTTGAGAACAGGTTCGATAATAAAACAAGAACACTTACTTCCTTTCTCTTCTTATTACAAAGAGGCCTGTCAACAGGCATCAGTATTTATGCACCTTCCTTAATTCTGTCATCATTGTTTGGCTGGAGCATTTTCTGGACCAATATAATAATGGGCGGCTTGTTGATTATTTATACTGTAAGTGGCGGCGCAAAAGCCGTAGCTCACACTCAGAAGATTCAATTGATTTTCATTTTTTCAGGAATGTTTGCCGCTGGCTACATGGTAATACATCTGTTGCCCGCAGGAGTAGGTATATCAGATGCACTGCATGTCAGTGGAAAGCTGGGTAAGTTAAATATAATAACTACCGGACAATCATCTAAGGGCTTTAACTGGAATGACCGTTATAACATCTGGAGTGGAATCATAGGCGGATTTTTTCTTGCCCTATCCTACTTCGGGACTGATCATTCGCAGGTAGGAAGGTATCTGACCGCTCAAAATAATACAGAAAGCAGGTTAGGACTTCTTTTGAATGGGCTGATAAAAGTTCCAATGCAATTTTTTATATTGCTTATTGGTGTCCTGGTATTTGCTTTCTATCAATTTAATCCTGCTCCTTTATCATTTAATGAACCCCTGGTTGAGCAACTAAAGGCATCTCCATATAACGATTCAGTTCAACTTATACAAAAGAAATATGACTCAATAAATGCTATCAGGAAATCAGTAGTGACAGAGTATACAGCGTCATTTCATACTTTGAACCGTGGGAATGATTCACTTGCTACCAGATTAAAAAATCTTAATGCACAATCTGCCGGATACCGTGATGAATTTAAAAACCTCTCCCAATCCGGATTGAAGAAGGATGGGAACGATACTAATTATGTGTTCCTCTCTTTTGTAAAAAATTATCTACCGACTGGGCTAAAAGGCCTGTTAATAGCAGTAATCTTTTTGGCTGGTTGGGGATCTATTGCGGCGGCTTTAAATTCCCTGGCGGCAAGTACGGTAGTAGACTTCCACCAAAGAATAGTTGGCCGTGAAAGACCTATAAATGAATACCGGATATCAAAATGGTATACGCTGGGATGGGGCGTCTTCTCGATTATAATTGCACAATTTGCCCACCAGCTCGGACAGAGTCTTATAGAAGCAGTTAATGTACTAGGCTCATTATTCTATGGAGTGATTTTAGGTATATTCCTGGTTGCTTTTTATTTAAAAAGGGTAGGAGGTACTTCCATATTCATTGCAGCTGTAATTGTAGAATCCTTCATCGTGGTATTATTCTTTAACGAAAGGATCTCTTTTATGAATTGGCTCCCCGATATAAGCTTCCTGTGGATGAATGCAATAGGAGCCATCGGTGTGATGATCATAAGTCTTCTCCTCCAAAACTTACTATCGGCACCTGTTAGCTTCTTAAAAGAAAAAGGACACCAAAACTGATGTCCTTTCAATTGGCAAAAAAATATTATTTCAGTTTCTCCAGTAGCTTCCTGTTAAGTTCTACATAATCCTGGTTATTCTGACTCGTGGCGAGTTCCATGGATTTTTGTGCAGTTGCAATCGCTTCTGCCTTCTTTCCTAGTTTGCTTAATGCACTTGCCTTTTGATAATAGATATAATAGGCTTTCGGATTCTGCTCGATTGCCTTATCAAACCAGGTAAGTGCCTGGTTCAGGTCTTTATCGTTCTGGAGGTAGTAAGAAGCAGCAGCAAAATAAGGCCTGGTATCCTTTGTCATCACATCATTGATCTGACCCATGATCTTCTTATCTATATCTGTTGTGATTGGAACAGATACAGCGGTTTTATCCCATAGGAAGGTCAGGTCTGTGCTGGAAGGCTTCACATTATCGAACTGTATGGTAAAGGTTTCAACAGGTTGACTGAGCGAGACCGGTTTTGCTTTAACCCTGAAGATATCATCCTGTTCTTTATAATCAGTTCCCCAGTTGGCAGAACCTTTATTAATAATGATTTCCCATTCTCCGCGATTAGGAACAGTATAAATAGCATACTCGCCGGCTTTTAACGCGTGACCGCCAATACTAACATCATCAGAAAACTTAATCCTGGTTGCATTATTAGCTCCTGTGCGCCATACTTTTCCCCAGGGAACCAGGTCACCAAATATCTGGCGTCCTTTCATCCCCGGACGGGAATACACCAGTTCTATTGTTGAAATACCAAAATCTTGTTTTATGCTCTGTGTTGGACTTGGAGCCGGAGTCTTCAACTGTTGGCTATTTCCGGCTAAGGTGGCAATGCAAATGCCTGCACTGAATATCAATTTTCGTAACATAGTTAAATGGTTTGAGTGAAGGTAAAATTATCTTTTTTAATATGAATGATGAAACGGTTTTATCCTGTTTTCAGACTTAAATCACACCTTCTCTTTCCTGAACCCCGGATGATAAAGTTCCAGAGTTGTTCTAAGATACTCCCGGTCAAGATGGGTATAAATCTCAGTCGTCGTAATACTTTCATGCCCAAGCATTTCCTGCACTGCCCTCAGATCAGCTCCGCCTTCCACCAGGTGAGTGGCAAAAGAGTGCCTCAACGTATGCGGTGAAATTATCTTATTTATGCGGGCTTTTTTGGCCAGATCTTTAATGATTAGGAAAATCATCACACGGGTAAGCCTTTTTCCTCGCCTGTTCAAAAAAACTATATCTTCTTCGCCTTTTACCGGTGTAATATGATTTCTTATAGCATTTACATAGATTCCAACATGCTTCATGGCACTGCCACCAATAGGTACCAATCTTTCTTTATCTCCTTTGCCAATAACCCTGATGAATTCCACATCGAAAAACAACTGAGAAAGCTTTAAGTTGACTACTTCCGATACCCGAAGCCCACAACTGTACATGGTTTCAATAATGGCCTTGTTCCTTACTCCTTCACCTGTAGATAAGTCAATTTGCTTCACCAGTTCATCAATTTCACTAATGGTCAGAAAATCTGGTAAGTGTCTTTTCAGCTTGGGGGCATCTAATAAAGTGGTTGGATCTACTGCAGAAATTTCTTCCAACAGGCAGTATTTATAAAAGCTTTTAATTCCTGAAATAATGCGCGCCTGCGAAGTAGATGTCATTCCTAATTCTGCAACCCATTTCACAAAAGCCTGGAGATCTTCCAACCGTAAGTCAGAAGGATTTTTCCTCACACCCGTGAATAAAAGGAAACCGGTTAGCTTATCCAGGTCGGCAAGGTAGGCTGCAACTGAATTCTCTGAAAGAGACTTCTCCAGCTGAAGGTATGCCTTGAATCCTTTTTTATACGGTTCCCACATGTAGGAATATTGGTTATCTGTTGGTGTTTCCCTATTTTCTTCTGTGTAGTTACTCTCGCCTTTTAAAGTTCAACTTCTTTCTCAAATTCAACCGGTTGTCCATTTTTTAAAAGTCTTACCCATATCCTCTTAGCACTAACGTTGATTGTATCCACAACCTTGTGCAGGTCATTAAAATCTATGTCATAATATTCTTTGAAGCTCATTGCTCCTTCTTTGCCATTTTCGATATTGATGACGAATATGGAACCACGGTCAGTATAAGCGCGAAGATCTTTCTCTACTGCGAACTTTGGATCAAAAGCATTAAGCGCTCCTGTGTATTTGCCGATGGTACTCTTTTTCGCGAAGGGGAGCTTGAGCAAATAGCCTCGTCCTGTATTACAGTCATTAAATGTAAGCCAGGCAACACTGGTGTCTTTAATAATACAACTCACTGCAGCAGGATTCATTTTTACTTTCTGCCCCAGGAATCCTTCCATCTGAATAGTTTTATTGAAATCCATAAGATAATGGCCCCATGCCAGGGTGTCAGCCATACAATCTTTTAGCCCTATAACTACTTCCGGTTTAAACTTACTATCGCCTTGAAATTTTAAACTATCTGTATTACAAGGGGAGGTGCAGAAAGGCCTGGAGGCTTTTTCAGACTTATTGTTACAGGAAAAAAGGAGAGCAACCGCAAACGGGAGAACTAGTAGTTTTCTCATAAACATAGTTATAGACAAAAATAAGCGATAAACACCTGCTTTTTATAGCGTTACATCAGGTATGAAAAAATACTCAGGTTGATCGTCTTCTTTACCTGTAATAGCTAATATGTCCAACCGGAAATCCGTATGCTGCGGATGCATATACAGGTAGTCGTCTATTCCTCTCAGTAGAAATTTGATCTTTTTCCTTGTAACATTCTGCTCCGGATGGCCATATTTTGAAAAGGTCCTGTACTTCACCTCTATGAAGTGGAGCATCCCATCTTTAAGAGCTATTAAATCTATTTCGGACTTATCTGATGTCCAGTTTTTTCCTATCACCTCGTATCCATTGCTTTCGAGGTAGTTTAAAGCCAGCAATTCACCTTCCTTGCCTTTTTCATTATGGGCAGCCATCCAGATTCTTTGCAGCAAAATACAAAATGCCTCTTCTATATACAATGACATAAACTAATCACACGGCATAAAGTATACAGTATTTGTTGAGGATAAAAAAGGGTTTTAATTTGTCTAGCTTCCATATTTTTGTTTAAAAGAGTAAAAGAATGAAAATCAATAAATCTATTGTCCTTCCGTTGACACTACTGGTATTGTCTGCAGCCCTTTATCGCGTGTGGCCGGGTCGTCCTTTTGGGTTTGCTCCACAATGGGCTATGGCTGTTTTTGCCGGTGCGGTGATTAAAGACAAAAGATTAGCTTTCATCCTGCCTCTTATTTCCATGATCATTTCCGATGCACTGTACCAGGTTTTATTTGTACAGGGTAGTACTTCCATCCAGGGATTTTATGCAGGCCAGTTGGTGAATTATGTCTTACTCGGTTCTTTGGTTGTCTTTGGATTTATGATCCGGAAGATTAATACAGTTAAGATACTTTCTGCTTCGCTGGCAGCTCCTTCTGTTTTCTTCTTATTGAGTAATTTATTCGTGTGGATAGGAGGGGGAGGTTATAGCCATCCCAAAACTGTAGTAGGATTAATGCAAACCTATGCTGATGGAGTTCCCTTCTACCAAATGAGCCTTTTATCCACTGTTGTATTTTCAGGAGTACTATTCGGAGTTTACTTCCTGGTGAAACAAGGCCTCTTTTTACAGAAGCATCAATTAAGCTAAGCAGGTAAATAAGTTACCTGGTAATCTAAAGCAGCAGGCGATCAGGGTCCCTTTCATATCCTTCGTCAACTAATAGTTTGTCGCCATCAGCAGCGGCACAGGCGAGTTCATCACAACGATTGTTGTAAGGATTGTCTGCATGACCCTTTACCCATTTGAATTTGACTCTATGTTGCTGATACAAATTATAAAACCTTACCCATAGATCTTTGTTCTTTTTCCCTTTGGCGAAGTTGGTAGCTATCCATTTATTTAACCAGCCTTCATTTAATGCCTTCACGATATACTGGCTGTCGGAATATATGGTTATGTCTAGATTTTTCAGTTTTAAAGCTTCCAAACCTGCTATTACCGCCATCAGCTCCATACGGTTATTGGTTGTTAACCTATAGCCGGCGGAGAGTTCCTTGGCCCTGTTCCCGCTCATTAATATAGTTCCATAGCCACCGCGACCCGGGTTGCCCCTTGCTGCTCCGTCTGTATAAATTGTTACCTGCACTATCCTATAAATTTTTTCTAATTCAATATCCTATACTATGTATTAACTACAAAACAATCTTAAGCACTTTTAAATGTATGCATAGCTTATGTATGGAGTATGCATAGCTTTTGCATGGAGAAAAGCTATGCAAAAGCTTACCAAAAGCTATGCAAATCTCATAAGAATACTATTGAATCCCTCTGGCAGAAGCCTAAAATATCAGTCAACATATTTTAGCGAAATGTCATTATAACTCCATTCAGCCTTCACTATTGATCATTGACTATTCACCATCACACCTGGAACACCCCTGTCTTAAATTGTTCTATAACCGGTTGGTGGTTTGCGGCATTGATAGACTCTGAGATAATCTTTCTTGTATCTAAAGGATCAATGATAGCATCCACCCACAGGCGGGCAGCTGCATAAGAAGGTCTTGTCTGGTGATCATAGCGGGATTTGATCTGGTCTAAAAGCCTGGACTCCTCCTCCTGCGTTATTAGTTCGCCTTTTGATTTTAAGGCTGCTACTTGAATCTGCAATAGTGTCTTTGCAGCCTGGTCACCACCCATTACCGCTATTTTGGCTGTAGGCCATGCATAGATAAACCTGGGATCATATGCTTTACCGCACATGGCATAATTACCCGCTCCGTAGCTATTTCCTACAATCACAGTAATCTTGGGCACAACAGAATTGGCAACAGCATTAACCATCTTTGCTCCATCCTTAATTATTCCTGCATGTTCACTGCGGCTACCGACCATAAAACCTGTAACATCCTGCAGGAATACAAGAGGTATCCTCTTCTGGTTGCAATTCATGATAAACCTTGCTGCCTTATCAGCACTATCATTATAAATAACTCCTCCCATTTGCATTTCACCTTTCTTTGTCTTCACGATCTTTCTCTGGTTTGCCACTATGCCTACTGCCCACCCATCAATTCTCGCATAACCACACAATATAGTTTTACCGTAATCTTCTTTGTATTGATCAAACTCTGAATTATCAACAATCCTTTCTATTACTTCCACCATATCATATGGCTTTGTAGTATCACTCGGGAATAGGGTAATTAGCTCATTGGGATCCTTTAAAGGAGGTTTTGAAGACGCCCTGTCAAAACCTGCTTTTTCCATTTCACCATATTTGTCTACAATCCTTCTTATTTGTTGCAGGCATTCCTCTTCTGTTTTGAACTTGTAATCGGCAATACCGGAGATTTCAGTATGGGTTACAGCGCCCCCAAGCGTCTGCGTATCAATATCTTCACCAATAGCTGCCTTTACCAGGTAGGGACCTGCGAGGTAAATGGAACCGGCATCCTCCACCATAAGGGTCTCATCACTCATAATGGGCAAATAGGCTCCCCCCGCAACACAGGCACCTAAAACTGCTGACACCTGGTTGATTCCTTTTGCACTCATTCGGGCATTGTTATAAAAGATGCGTCCAAAGTGTTCCTTATCCGGGAAGATCTCATCCTGCATCGGGAGAAAAACACCTGCGCTATCTACGAGGTAAATGATAGGAAGGTTATTTTGAATGGAAATCTCCTGCATACGGAGATTCTTTTTGCCAGTGATAGGAAACCAGGCGCCCGCTTTTACAGTCTGGTCATTTGCAACTATTACACACTGCCGGCCATGAATATAACCCAGGCCTGCTACCGTTCCCCCTGCCGGGCAACCACCATATTCCTCATACATTTCAAAGCCGGCAAAAGCACCTATTTCCAAAAATTCAGAATCCTGATCCAGCAATAGTTTGATTCGCTCTCTGACGGTGAGTTTTCCTTTCTCCTTCTGCTTTGCAATGGCTTTTTTACCACCTCCCTCTGCAATCTTTTCCAGTTCTTTATGTAAATCTTTTACTAATTTTTTATTAGAATTCTTGTCTTCTGTAGTTTCCTTGAAGTGCATGAAACAAAGATAACAGATGAATTCTGAGCTTTTTAGAACTAAACGTTACATCAACTGAAATATTAAATAACGGGCAATTTGCCCCTGGTTAGTTAGTATAGCGGAGAAGCGAGTTCTCCAGGTGGTACTTTATTTGCTTGTAAATTAACGGTATAAATCCTTAACCATGATGGCAAACAGTGTAACTGAAAAGATCAGGTCTTTTTTTACAATCCTCATTATTCTTACCCTCAGCAGCAGTATAGCAAATGCACAGTACTTCGGGAGAAATAAAGTTCTTTACCAGAATTTTGATTTCAGGGTAACACAAACACCCCATTTTGAAATCTATAATTACCTGGAAAACAAGAATGTAAAACAGCACTTCGCTCAAAATACAGAACAATGGTACCATATGCACCAGGCTGTTCTAAGGGATACTTTTAAGGAAAGAAATCCATTAATTGTATACAACAGCCATGCACACTTCCAGGAAACAAGGGCTATAGAAGGTCAGATTGATGTGGGAACAGGGGGTGTTACAGAGGCATTAAAGAACAGGATTGTAATGCCTTTCATGGAGTCCAATGCACAAACAGATCATGTGCTTGGTCATGAGATGGTGCATGCTTTTCAGTACCATCTCATACGTGACTCATTTAATTTAAACGCCTTAAACAATCTGCCCTTATGGATGGTGGAAGGAATGGCAGAGTACGTATCCACAGGGTACATCGATGCCAATACAACCATGTGGCTGAGAAGTTCACTGGCGGATAATAAATTACCTACATTAAAAGATCTGAATAACCGCCCTGACCTGTATTTTCCATACCGATGGGGTGAGGCTTTCTGGGCTTATGTCACAGGGAAATATGGCGATGAAATGGTAAGAAAGCTATTCATTGAAAGTGCCAAACGCGGATATGACGTAGCGATAAAGAACCTGTTTAAAGTAAATGAGAAGGAATTTTCAAAACAATGGCAGGATGCCATTCGCTCCAGCTTCAGTCCATTCCAGGCTTCTACATCAGCCAATGCAATAGGACAGAACCTGGTAGGTAAAGAAAAAGCAGGGCGACTGAATATCGTTCCCTCCATTAGTCCTGACGGCAAATACGTCGCTTTCTGGACAGAAAAAAACCTGTTTTCTATTGACCTGTATTTAGCAGATGCCATTTCCGGCAAAATCATTCATAAACTAACCTCCAATTCCATTAATTCACATATTGATCAATACAGCAGCTATGAATCATCTGTGGCATGGTCACCCGATAGCAGGCGAGTGGCATTCGTGGCTTTTGCAAAGGGAAGAAACAGGCTGCTGATAGTTGATACTCGTGGGAAAATGGAACAGGAACTCGACATACCGGGTGTTTCCAGTTTTAGTAATCCCACCTGGTCTCCGGATGGAAATACTTTAGTACTTACCGGCCTTGTAGAGGGTCAGAGTGATCTTTATTCCTATAATCTGAATACACAACGGGTAAAGCAATTAACCAATGATCATTACTCAGATATTCTTCCATCTTTTTCACCTGATGGGAAAACAATTGCGTTTACAACTGACCGTTTGAGCAATACGGGTAATGGTCAACGGCATCTGTATTCTCACAATGTAGCCTTATACGACCTGGCTTCCGGCACAATAACAAACCTTGAGCTGTTCCCTGGTGCAAATAATATGAACCCTGTTTTTGGAACTGACAACAACAATATCTACTTCCTCTCAGACCGGGATGGCTTCCGCAATATGTATTCTTATAATCTTACTTCAAAAGCTCTTTCACAATTGACAAACCTGTTTACGGGTATAGCAGGTATTACAGTTTTTTCACCTGCTATAAGCATCTCTCGTAATACAGGAGAAGTAGTCTACAGCTATTACAGCAAGAATGGGTACACGATTTATAGTGCCCGGATGAGCGATTTTGCAGCTAAGCCGGTTGAAGCCGGGAATGTGAACATGCAGGCAGCCATCATGCCTCCTTTCACAAGGTTGGGAAGAGATATTGTACAGGCCAATATTACCAATCCACCGGCACTGACAACTGCTGATGTAGCCATGAAGGAAGTGCCGTATAAACCTAAATTCCAATTAGACTATATAGGTAATACCGGGGTTGGAATACAAACAGGAGGATCTTATGGAACAGGCATGGCTGGTGGTATAAATGGTATTTTCAGTGACATGGTTGGCAATCACCAACTCTTTGGCGCCGTCTCACTAAATGGAGAGGTTTATGATCTTGCCGGTCAATTTGCCTATTTAAATCAAAAGAACCGCTTTAACTGGGGGGCTGCTGTGTCGCATATTCCATATGTTTCGGGTGCACAGCGGCTGGCTTATGACAGCTTATCAGATAGGAATGGCAATAAGGTACCGGCGCTGAGCAGTTCCTTAGACCTGTTACGAACATTTGAAGACCAGGTGCAGGTATTTGGTTCCTATCCTTTCTCTACCATCCAGCGAATAGAAGCCGGCGGATCTTTCGCCCGCTACTATTATCGAATGGATCGTTATACTGATTATTATGATCCTTCAGGCTATTACTATTACACCAGTACCCGGACAAAACAGCCTACGCCTTCAGGGTTTAATTTTGGACAAACCTATCTTGCCCTTGTAGGTGACAATTCCAATTTTGGTGTTACCGCACCTTTAACGGGTCACAGGTACCGTATGGAAGCGGGCCAATATTTTGGTGTTGTCAGCCTCACGAATCTCCTGGGAGATTACCGGAAGTATTTCCGTTTTGCCCCGTTCACTTTCGCAGCAAGGGAATTATATGCCGGAAGGTTCGGGCGTGATGCAGGAACAGGTGTTTTACCACCACTTTTCATTGGTTATCCCACATTGGTACGCGGGTATAGCGCCATGCAATATTCAGAAGGCACTAACCCGAATGAGACTGTTGGCATTAATGATTTAATCGGTTCGCAAATGTTTGTCAGCAATGCCGAACTAAGATTTCCGCTAACTGGTCCTGAGCGATTATCAGCAATTACTTCCCGGTTCTTATTAACTGATCTGAACCTGTTTACAGATGGAGGAGTCGCCTGGGGACAAGCGTATGATGTTAATGGAAATGGCATAACGAATGTCAAAAACCTGAAAGGATCAAAGTTCATCATGAGCAGTGGAGTGTCACTCCGGGTGAATGTTTTTGGGTACCTGGTAGTAGAACCATATTATGCTATTCCTTGGCAGAACGGTGGATTTAAAAACGCATCCTTTGGTTTCAATTTTGTTCCGGGCTGGTAAATCGAATCTTTATGGCTAAAAGAGATATTGAAACATCAGAAGACATTAAGTTAGGTAAGGACGGAGTTCCGCAGGAAGAACCCGGAAGAGTGTCATCGAATAATCCGCCGCAAAAGGAGAGTACTTCTGTTAAGAACGCACACGCCTCAGGGGATGGTTCTATCTCCAGGAATGATACGGAAACTGATGATGAGGGTAATACCGAGTTAAGTAAATGATCTCAATACCCGGCTGAAAGGCCGGGTTTTTTATGCTTCATACAGTATAAACCTTCACATTCGTAATTTAATCTTTTGCCTTTAGTAAAACCTAAGTGGTAGTTCATCTATTTAAAGGCTCTCATATGCAGTTGATACACTGTTGATATGCAGTTGATATGCTGTTGATACGGAATTAACAGCATATCAATTCCGTATCAACAGCGTGTTAAGCGCATATCAACTGCATATAAGATCCGGGCAAGAGTTATGGTACCCTACAGGAGTGCGATATCTATAGTAAGTTTACAATTATGCCACAGAAAAAAAGAGCCCGGGACTTTGGAGTTCCTTTCGACGGCAACACCGGTAAATGGAATGCCATTACTGATGTGGAAGGAGTTTCCGTTGCACATGTAACCCTTATTGAAGGAGAGGGTATTTTGCAGGAAGGCAAGGGGCCCGTAAGAACAGGTGTTACGGCCATTTTACCGAGAGGAAAAGATTTTGCCCCGGTATATGCCAACTGGTATGCCCTTAATGGTAATGGCGAATTAACCGGCACTCATTGGATCACCGAATCAGGGTTCCTCGAAACCCCTGTATTGATAACCAACACAGGAAGTGTTGGAACTGTAAGGGATGCTGCATGGGCCTGGATGAATGAACATCATTACTATACTCCCTTCCTCAATAATCATTGGTACTCCTATCCTGTAGTGGCAGAAACCTACGATGGACTGCTTAATGATATCAACGGTCAACACGTGAGTAAAAATGATGTATTCAAGGTGCTGGATGATGCTTTTTCCGGGGCAGTAGAGGAAGGCTCTGTAGGTGGAGGCACTGGAATGATGTGTTACGGATTCAAAGGAGGAATAGGAACCGCATCACGTGTAATTAGCAAATCGAGTGGTGGGTATACGGTGGGAGTCCTGGTGCAGGCAAATCATGGTTCACGTCCACAGTTAACCATTGCAGGAGTGCCCGTGGGCAAACAGTTGATGGACAAATTGATTCCAAAGTTTAAGGGTGCAAACGAGGATATTGCGATGGTGCCGGGTATGGAAACAGGTTCCATTATCGTAATTCTCGCCACTGATGCTCCTTTGTTACCCCACCAGTTAAAGCGCCTGGCTCAACGTATACCACTAGGAATTGGCCGCACGGGAGGTATTGGGGGTAATGGCTCCGGGGATATCTTCCTCGCTTTTTCAACTGCTAATAAAAACGCCTGCAGCATCTCTTCCGAACAAGAGGTTTTAACAATGGCTAATCCCGTGTTGAATGCCTTATTCACGGCTACCATCGAAGCAACGGAAGAAGCGATTATCAATGCA
>JBLNAY010000069.1:0-2614 GCA_050259715.1 Candidatus Dadabacteria bacterium | reverse complement strand
TCATCGATCATTTTCCATCCACCGGTATTCATATCCTGGATACCAACAAAATAATTAACTGCCGCAAAACCCAATTGGGTTAACGGAAATGCTTTTGAAGGATCCCAACCAGCCTTACTGGCATCACCAACAGTTGCCATACCGGAAAGCACAAGATCATATTTCATTTTATTGAGGTCAATTGTTAGGCGGTAAACACCTGCAGTAGTCACTTTGAAATTTGATCCACCTGCGACAAGGTTTCCACCAGAACCTCCATAATTCACATCCCATTTCCTGTCAAGGGCTACTTTAAATTCAGCATTAGCTGGAAGATTTACATAGATCCAGTACATACTGTTTAAAAAGCCGGTGCGTAAGTCTCTTATTAATTCAGGAGCAGTACCCGGATCCCAATCATTACCGTTTCCGGTTGCTGCCTGGTAACTACCCGGAAGATAGAAACGAAGAATAGATATATGCGTGCCAATAGTTACGTTTACAACATTGGAATAACTTACGGCTCCTTTATCTGTGACAGCCTTTATCCTGTATTCTACTTTCCCAGTATTTGGTGCAACGACTCCCGAATTAATAGCCATCTGGTTCATTTGTCCCTGTGTCAAGCTCAATGAATTAGAACCAGCTGTAGTAGCCATTTCCTGTGGATTCACAAAGTTCTTTCCTGCAGAATCATATTGAAGCGTATAGGTAACAGCACCATTGTATTCTAAGAATGCAGGCGACCATGTAAATACATTAGAAGTTTGCGTAGTGGTTGCTAATGCAGTAGTTACAGAGGTTTGAGAACTTTGTAATTTGGACGGGTCTGAAAATGGCGTCACAGAGATCTTTAGCACATTTGACCTGTACTGCTCATTATTGTTGCCATAGGAGGAAGTCACCCTAACATCTAAACTTACAGGTGTACCAACTTTAAATCCATAATTCAATAAAATAGCATTCAGTTGCCTTCCTGTTATAGAGGTTCCCAGTTTGCCTGTAGTAATTCTTGTTGTTTTCTGTGAAAAATTCCTTCCGCTGGAATCAATTTCCAATACATACTTAAACGTTGAAGTATCAGTAGCATAGTTTGGACTGGTCCAGCTAAAATCAATAACGCTACTGGTGGAATCGGCAGCAGTTGGAGTAACAGACGTTTTAGATGCGCTCAATGTTATGGCTGAACCATTGCCATAATATGGCAAAACATCAGCTTTGTCACAAGCGACAAGCAGGAATGCTATGCCCGTAAATAATAGAAGATAATTTTTTATAGCTCGCATAAAATATTCTTACTGGTTTACAATTTTGTTACAATGAATTTTCCTCTTTGGAAATCCACATCAATTCTATAACTACCACTAACGTCAGGGGCCTTTAGGTCACCACCTTCCGGTTTGAAATCATCACCATTAACATTATTGGAATTATTCCCTCCCATAGCACCGTATTTGTGTCCCCAATCGCCATTCAACGGTAAGAATAAATAAGAATTCCCACCAGTAAGGTTAATGGTTATAGTATAGAAAGTTGGGCTCACTTTAGTGAATTCCTGGGAAGGTACCGGCACCGGGTTATTCCATCCGCCGGGAGTAGCATTACCTACGAGGTATAAATGTCCCGTACTTGGTGGATCTACTTTTGGTGGAATGGCATAAGGAGTAATGGCAAATTTTAAAGTATTGGATTTAAGTACCGCGGAGTTGTTGTCTAAAGAAGCTACTATTCTCATTTCCACATTATGGGACATTCCAGGCTTCAATAACACTGTATTTAACAGGTAGTCATTTAAATCATTCTGGGTTAATGTGTAACTCAAATCCTTACTTATACTGATTACCTTTCTATTCGGATTGGTAAAGTTTGAACCCGTTGTATCTATCTCCAGCAAATAATTGACATCATGTGAGCTGACTCCTGTAGTAAAAGCATAATTCGGATTTGTCCATGAAAGAGTAATCGCCTCCTGGTCCTTCGTTGCAAAGGACAGGGGAATACTCGTTTTATTTGCTGTGAGTACAGGATTGGTGCCTCCCATGAAGTAATCAAGATTCTGCTTTTTATCACAAGACGAGAGAAGCAAAAGCAGCATTGATGGCAGAAATATCTTTATGAATGTATTTTTCATTTGCAATGATTTAAAATTAATAACCAGGGTTTTGAACCAGATTGGTATTAGCATTTACATCTCTTGATGGTATTGGATAAAGTGATCTGTAAGAAGCTACACCTGTACCTCCTGCGATTCCACCCTTCCATGGCCATAAATAAGTGCTCTCTGTAAACTTATGATGCCTGATTAAATCTGTTCTACGGAACCCTTCCCAATACAACTCACGGGCTCTTTCATCTAAAATAAAGTCAAGGCCTGCCTGTCCGCTTAAAGCAGTAGCGATAATATTCCCGGAAGTATTTCCATATGCTCTTTGGCGCAACTGGTTAATATAGCCTGCTGCTGCAGCCAAATCGCCATTGGTTTTATTCGCAGCTTCTGCATAAATCAGGAACATCTCCGGTAAGCGGAAGAGTGGTATATCAATATCAGAATAGTCCTTGCTCTGACCGGAAGATCCATCCCTTTTTAAGTTTTTGTACTTTGTCACAGCATAACCCTGCTTAAAATCTGTTTGAT
>JBLNAY010000068.1:0-12860 GCA_050259715.1 Candidatus Dadabacteria bacterium | reverse complement strand
ATCGTTTAGTGATTCATCCATGGGAAAGGTTCAATGGTACCAACACCAAACACTATCCGGATTACAAATACATACAAAATGAAGTTGCTAATCCAAAAGAAGTCTTCTTTCCAACAGAGTTTATGCATGGCTTGTTTGATGGTGGGCATGGGGCAGCACTGGAAGACTTCTGGAACCTGATGATGAAGCATCCACATGCTGCCGGAGGATTTCTTTGGAGCTTACATGATGAAGGATTAGTGAGACAGGATTGGCACGACAGCATAGATGTGGCAGGCAATCTTGCCCCTGATGGAATTGTTGGACCACACCGTGAAAGAGAAGGAAGCTTTTATACCATAAGAGAAATTTGGAGTCCTGTTTATATCGAAACAACAGGCATGGAACGCCAGTTCAACGGGAAAATAGAAGTTGAGAACCGCTATTTATATACAAACCTTAATACCGTGAGGTTTGAATGGAAACTCGCGATGTTTCCTTCCCCTTATGAGAGGACAACCAGGTTGACAATTGTGAAAAAGGGAAGTTTTATGGGCCCGTCAATTGAACCCGGGGCAAAAGGAATAATAAGCATACCGTTACCAAAGGATTTCCAGGCTCAGGCACTTTATTTAACTGCATTTGACAGGAAGGGAGATACCATATGTCCCTGGAGCTGGCAGGTGCCGTTACGGAAAGCTGTAGCATTAACTACAATGGTGAAACCGACATCGCTAACCACCAAAGAAACAGGTAGAGAAATTACAATCTTTTGCGACGGTATCAGCTATTCATTTGATAAGACAACAGGGTTCCTTGGAAGTGTGATCAAGGGCAAAAACAAAATTTCTTTTGGCGGTGGACCTGCCTTAGCGGGCAGCTCTCTTGATTTAAGAGAATTCAGGAGTTACAGGAAGGATAATGAATACATTATCGAATCTGATTACATAGGCGACAGCCTTAAGGTAAAGTGGAGCTTCCATTCAGGAGGACAGCCAAGACTTGACTATTCTTATCTTACAAAAGACACAGTGGAATTCATGGGCATAACTTTCAACTACCCGGAGGAAAAGATCACAGGCATTAAATACCTGGGCAGAGGACCTTACCGTGTTTGGAAGAACCGTTTGAAAGGACAACAACTAGGTGCCTGGCAAAAAACATACAACAATACCATTACAGGAGAGAATTGGTCCTATCCTGAATTCAAAGGCTATTATGCCAATGTGGGATGGGTGCAACTTCAAAATAAGGAAAGTAATTTCCTGGTATTTCCTGGCAGTAATAACATCTATTTACAGGTGTTGCATCCCGCACGACCTAAGGCAGCTGCAAATAATAACACAACTCCGCCTTTCCCACAAGGCAGCATAGGATTTATGAATGCTATACCTGCAATAGGAACAAAGTTTCAGTCTGCGGAATTAATGGGGCCACAGAGCCAGAAAACTGTACGGCAAGGCAATGTTTCTGTATCCGGCACCTTGTATTTTGATTTCAGATAGATAAAAAAATCGAAGGAAAATGATCAGTTACCAAATGCCTCTTCATTGACCATCATCACTACCAATGGTAACTATAATCATAGGAGAGCAATAAAGAGGATTTTAGCTTTAAAGGTCAAAAAAGGTTTGTATGCTAATCAAAATCAATGATAGATCGACCCTATTGGATATCCAGGAACTGTTTAACGATTTCCTGCCTTATCTAAAGGTTGAGTTTTATCAACCTGGCACAGACAGCTATAATGTAGTACCGGATTTGCAACCGCTTGACAGAAATTTTTGTATTGGTGATCTGCATCCCAAAATAATTATTACCGAATTGGAAGTTCTGCCAGGATACAGAGCGGCAGACTTATTAAAAGAAATGCAAGTGAAACTAGGATTAGCAGTTCAATTATTCAGAAGGGAAAAAAGCAATTGGGAACCCACAACAGGTATGGAAGATTTTACCTTAGCAGAATTAAACCAGTTCGGTAAAGACTCTTCTGTTGAGAGCATCCCGACCCACTATTCGGAGGACCTCGTTTATCCTGAGCAAAAGGCCGGAGAACTTTTATAAACTGATTGTCCACTCCATGAAGAAAAGAACCTGGTATATAATTAACGGAATTACAATCTACAGACTCCTGGCAGCATTTATCCTGCTGTACTTTATTATCATGGACCAGGTGGAGATATTCAGATTTTTTTTGCTGATCAGTTTTTTCACTGATGCTATTGACGGATTTCTTGCCCGCTACTATAAAGTCACCAGTTCTATTGGATCCACCATAGACTCGATAGCGGATGATCTTACTATTTTAATGGCTATTATAGGTGTATTTGTTTTTGTACCCGCTTTTGTGGATGAAGAAAGAACGTTAATCATTATTCTACTTGCTCTTTACCTGGTACAAATTACTATCGCCTTAATACGCTATCGTCGGATCAGTGTCTTTCATACCTATCTTGCCAAAATTGCAGCAGTTTTCCAGGGCCTCTTTTTAATACTTATTTTCTTTTTACCGGAGTACCCGATTTTACTTTTCCAGGTAGCTGCCACACTTACTATTTTAGATCTGATTGAAGAGATTATTTTGGTTCTTCTGCTTCCAAAATGGCAGACAGATATAAAAGGTTTGTTTTGGATTATGAAAAAGAGAACTCACTCCCACGCTTCATAATTATTGGTTACCTAAAGTAAATACTAATGATTGTTTATTGTGAATTGCACTAAACATAACCCGTAAAGCATTAGGAGCTTCATAATACAATTATGTCTCGCAACTGAAACAAAGATGGGCCAAAGAATTCAAGGAAGAAAACAGCCGCTATTTGACCTTAAAAGAACAGATTTATGAGATGATTGCAATATAGAATTATAATGCTTGCCTGTTCTTAACCTCCAGGTATTTATTCAAAGCATTTATAGAGAGCTCCTGTGGAGTGGAAACTACCGAGATGATACCATATTTCTGAAGCTCTTTAGCAATAAGTAATTTCTCATGGCGGTATTTTTCTGCTATTGTTTTAATGTATACGTCTTCAATTGTGGAGACTTTTGAGTAGATGAGTTGCTTAAGCTCTGTATTATCAAAAAATATGACCATCAGTAAATGATAATGGGCAAGTCTTTTTAGGGAGGGCAGGTCTCGTTGTAAACTTTCAAAAGATTCAAAATTGGTAAATAATACTAACAAGCTACGATGTGTAATCCGATTCCGTACCAGTGAAAAAAGCTTTTCGAAATCAGGTTCCATGAAGTCTGTCTGCTGCTTGTATAATTCTTCCAGGATATGATTGATCTGCGTAGGTTTCTTATCTGCAGCAAGGAAAGAATCTATCTTTTGGGAAAAACAAATTAAACCTGCTTTATCATGCTTGTGAAGGGCTACACTGGAAAGCACCAGGCTTGCATTGATAGCGTAATCCATCAATGTCATTTCTTCAAAAGGCATCTTCATAACACGGCCCTTATTGATAATACAGTATATCTGCTGGCTTCTTTCATCTGTAAACTGGTTAACCATCAGGTCACCTTTGCGTGCAGATGCCTTCCAGTTTAAGGTACGGTAATCATCGCCTCTTACATAATCTTTGATCTGTTCAAACTCCATAGTGTGTCCTAACTTCCGTAGGCGTTTAACACCAGAATCCTGTAAGTTGGATGCCATTGCCATTAAATGATATCTCCGCATTTGAATATACGATGGATACACCTTAACTACACTTTCGGAACAAGCAATGTAGCGGCGACTAACCAATGTAAGCGGACCCTTTACATATACATTGATATTACCAAAATTGTATTCTCCTCTTTCTTTTGGATGAACTGAATATTCAATGAAAGCTGTCGATCCGGATTCAATGGTTACCTGTCTCTCCCAACCACCGTTGTGTAGCTGGAAAGGAAGTTCTTCTATTATGTTGGCACTAATACGAAATGGATAAGAGCTATGAAGTTGTAAAACGACTTTGTTATCATCTCCATTACTTAACCGGTCACCAATGATTCTATCCCCCGAAATATGTGCTCCCCTGTAAAGCAAAAAACTATCTACCAACACACAGATGAAAAGCGCTAACAGAAGTAATATTGAAATGGTAAAGAAGGATTCAACAAAGTAACTCAATACAAATAATGCTGCTGCACTGAGGCCAATCACATATACCTGCCTGTTTAAGTAAAAGGAAGTATTATCCCATATCTGCAGCAACCTTTCAAACATCAACGTGGAATTTCCATTGATTGAATAATCTGTTTAATGACGTTGTCTTCAGACACACCTTCCATTTCCTTATCGGGAGACAGGATGATCCTATGCCTGAGGACCGGTGGCACAACATCCAGAATGTCTTCCGGAGTAACAAAGTCCCTACCGTTAATAGCAGCCATAGCCTTTGAGGCATTCATGATGGCAATGGAAGCACGGGGCGAACCCCCAAGGTAAATGGACTTATTGTTCCGAGTGAGATGTACCAGCTTAGCAATAAACTGCAGAAGCTTTTCATCAATAAGTATCTCTTTTACAATCCTACGAATGGCCACAATATCTTTAGCATCCAATACCGACTCGATAGAAGATACCGGATCAGTGCTGCCCAACTGGTGAAATTCTTTTAGTATATCAAATTCTTCCTGCTCACTAGGATAAGGTACTAATATCTTAAAAAGAAAACGATCCAATTGAGCTTCCGGAAGCCGATAGGTTCCTTCCTGTTCAATAGGATTCTGTGTTGCCAGTACCATAAAAGGTGGCTGCATGGGATAGGTACGGCCATCTACGGTAAGCTGCCTTTCCTCCATCACTTCAAACAATGCAGCCTGGGTTTTTGCAGGCGCCCTGTTGATTTCATCAATTAGTATGATGTTGCTGAATATGGGTCCTCTTTTGAAGTCGAATGTGGCATCTTTAGGGTTGAATACAGGAGTACCGGAAACATCGGAAGGCATCAGGTCGGGAGTAAATTGTATTCGCGAAAAGCCAACAGAAAGAGACCGTGCTACCAGTTTTGCAGTGAGGGTTTTTGCTACCCCGGGAACTCCCTCTATCAACACGTGGCCATCGGCAAGCAAAGCTGCAATAATAAGCCGTACCATCTCATCCTGCCCTATGATGATTTTTTTAATCTGTTCCCGTATAGATACAACAGCATTGTTCAATGTTTCCAATTCGATCCGGGGCTGAAATACCTGTTCTTCCATGTTACGTATTTTGATAAAACAATTCCAGTTGCTTGTAAAAAGTTGATAAATGTGCTTCTGTTATTGTCGCTGAATTTATGTTCTTTATAAATGCTAAGATATTCTGAAGTTCGTGTAGCGGGTAACCACTTTTAAAGTGCAAAGATTCCGCAAGCTCAGGATCATCCAGGTCCTCCGTTGGTAATTTATACACTCGCCTGACATGATCAAGAAAATAAATGCTCATTTTCTCCGCAAGGTTTCGATGATCTTTTTGATCATAATACAACATGCCTATTGTTCTGACGAAATCAAGTGATTCATTCTTCGGTTTCACATAAGCGGGTACCAGGCGCTGTTTGCGCCGCATTCCCAGCAAAAGGAAAAGACCCAGCAAAATAATAGCCGTATAAAACCCCCACCTGAATGACGGATACTTCAACATGATGCCTAGCCAATTCGGCTCCTGGTCTCCCCTATTCCTTTTCTTCTGAAGAAAGTATTCATTCCATGTTATACTCTTAACATCCTGCGGCAATACAGAAAAGGCATTCTCATAATAAGCGAGGTTTTTCTTATGGAGAATAAAATAGTTACTGAAACACAAAGGGGCAGAATGCATAAAAATGCTACCTCTACCCAGGTGAAATTGAATGAAATTCGGCAATCCTTCATCCCCAGTGCCCAATACAGTCGTGTGAGCAGTATCCATTGTTGAAAATACACTTTCGAATTTTTTCCCGGGATAACTAAAAGAACTGTCGGTTAGAAAGTATTTTTTGTTCAGTTCCACTAAGAGGCTGTCCGAAGTATCATTGTTTGAAAATTCATACGACACCGGGTCATCCCTGAACCGGAAAACCTGGGAGGTTTCAAATGAGTAAGCCCGTGAAATAATGAATAGAAAATTACCTCTCTTCACAAACTCCAACATTCGTGCAAGTTCTCTTTCATTGGCATCAAGGTAATTAGCCACGAGAATCACTGCCTGACCCGAGTCGTGTTCATCTATTGTATTCCACGATCCTGGCCTTGATGCCTCATAATGAACTGCTGTATGGAGGAATAATTTTGGAAGTAAAGTTTTCGCTGCTGAAAAGCCGTAAGGAATTTTATCTTTTGCCCGTAAGGTGATCCTTTCATCCAGTCTCTTCTGAGGTTTTTTAATGCTTCCAACAATCAATGCAGCGAGAATGATAATGAAAATAATAGTGACAATATAAGGAAGTGCCCTTTTCATCTGCCTATACTTCCTTTAAACTTGTAAAAATCATTGCTCATCATAACGTATGCTTCTTCCGATAAATGGAACTGCCCATACCATGTATATTCGAAATTGCGTGTAAGGCGGAAGAAGTCATGATAAAATGGAGTGTTATGCAACTGCTGTAAATATTCGGCGTTTGTTTTACCCTGTTTGTAATCAATCTTCCCGGTCTCGGATAAAAGCTTAAGGGTCTGCAGGTATAATAACCTAACTGCAAGCCTGTAATTCTTCTGCTGCACAGCCTTATATATTTCCATTTTATACTGCAACCCGAAGATATCCTCAATCAGACCTCCCTTATCTTCCTTGTTAACGACCACAGAAGATCTTTTAAACAATTTAATATTGCTTGACGCTAAATACCATGCAATTATTATAAGGAAACCTGCAACCACTACCATCCATAATAAAGTGCGAAACCATGGTTTCAGAAAAATGCTGTTACGCGGATTAACAACTTCTTCTTTCTGCTTTTTCGCTGGTCTGACATTTACATACCAATAGGCTTCATCAGAAAGTAATCTTTTATAGGTGCTATCGGGTACAGATCTCCTGATAATAAAAGGTGAATGATCGATCTTTTCAAAAACATTTATCGAATCAGCTGAACTTTTTTCCACCTTTTGCTGGGAATAAATGGCAGGAGAAAAGAACAAAAACATGAAAAAAAATATTATGATCCTATTCATATCACAGAGCTTCTCCTTTTTAGAGTCTTTGGGTATAGTACAAAATACCAGGCAATGAAAACAGCTGAAATAGAAAGTAAAATAATATTTAAAGCAATAGGCATTTTATAATGACGTGTGACAAAACCTTCATAAAATGCTGCCACTACCAAAATAGGTATCAGTCCAATTAGAATTTTTGCACCTTCTTTTACTCCATCCCTGAAAGCATCTAAGCGCGTTCTTGTACCGGGAAATAAATAACTGGTACCCATAATCACCCCTGCGGCACACGCTATGATTATGGATGTGAGTTCCAATAAACCATGGATCATTACTGCCAAAATAAAAGCAGTTCCATAACCCTTTGCAAAGAACATGTAATGAAACACACCCACACGCATGGATTCTTTAGCAAGGGCTGTAGTGGAAAAAATACCAAGGAAAATGCCTTTACCAAAATACACGAATGAAACCATGATATTATTAATCATAATTCCAATCCAGCTAAAAAAAGAATTTCCACTCTGGTAGATTCCAAAGGGGTTGCCTTCTTCTATATTCTTTTCTGTGAGATCTACATATCCATCCCCTAATACCTGTCTGATGAACCCATCATCCTGGCGGGCTGAAAAAAACCCAACTATATAAAATGTGCAAAAAACCAGGAAAGAAAAAAGAATGATGCGCCTATGCTTATAGATGGTCAAAGGCACATCATATTTCCAGAATTTACTAAGCCGATTTATGTTTTCCTTTCTATTTTGATAAATACCGAGGTAAATGCGTGAAGCAAGTGCATTAATATAGTGTGTGACTCTGCTGGAAGGGTAAAAGGTTTTAGCATAGGCAAGATCGTCCACCAGTTGAATAAAGTTGGTGGCCATCTCATCAGCATCACCCTTGCGGCCACTTTGTATTTTTTCCCATCTCGCTTTGTTTTTCTTAATGAAAAGTCCTTCTCTCACAATACATTTTTGAACTTGTAAAATACGTTTTTTACAAATGATCATGTATAAAAGCTGCTATATTAGACTAAAATTGAGAGGATGGCAGTTGTAAAGATTGCAACCAATTTCAATATTGATATCGAGTTTGTTGCACCCCCTTTTTACAGGCGCTTGTTAGCATGGGTACTGGACATAATCATCCAGTTATTTTACGTTGCCATTGCTATGCGCCTTTACATCTGGATCTCCGACCAGGTGGGCTTTGCTAAAGGTGCCGGGTATACCTTATGGGCTATCGAGCTGCTGTTAATTCTCCCATTTCTCCTGTACCACCTGATCATGGAAGTAACGATGAACGGCCAGAGTATAGGTAAAAAGATCATGGGAATAAGAGTGATTAGTGAAAATGGCGGCACCCCTTCTTTCAGCCAGTTTATTATCAGATGGCTTATCCGTACATCGGATTACACCATCTTCATAATTATGATAATGATTCCTTATGCTGAATTATATGGGCCTGTCATTTATTGGGGAATGCTGGGTTCTTTGGCATTACTTATTGTTGATATTGTGCTGGTGAATTCGAGCAAACAACAACGATTGGGAGATATATTGGCACACACTGTTTTGATCAATACCAAACAAAAAGAAAAGATTACAGATACGGTCTACCTCGAAGTAGAAGAAGGGTATAAACCTTTCTTCCCGGAAGTGATGCAAATGAGTGATAAAGATATAAATGCCCTGAAGGGCATCATTGACACTGCTAAACGTTACCATGATTTCAACATGGCAGCTGCCGCAGCCGAGAAAATCAAAAGGCACCTGAAAATCGAAACTAACCTTGCACCTCTTAGTTTTCTTCAAACCCTTCTCAAAGATTATAATTACCTGTCCAGTTATTAATAATACCCAACTTAAACTTTATCGCTCTAGTTCAATTTTAACCGCTATCAGGTAAACACCCTTTAAACTGCTTCCTAAAGTTAACCATGGATTTTCTATAGAGTTCCCATAGGGTTTGTATGGAGTTAGAACGGCTTTACAACGGCTTTACCCCCTGCTAAAGCCGTTCACCCCCCCTACAGACGGGCACCTAACGCTTAGGTATCTCCATACAAAAGCCCTTCATACCCGCAGGCAGAACCATTGTATCTAAATGGAATATCTCAATTTTTACACCTTCATTAGGTCAAATTTGCCTTTTAGGGCCATTTTGATCCATTTAGGTACCGTGAGGGTCTTTATGGGAAAGTAACACCAGTAGCTAAGGTAATTTGCATTTAAAAGCATTGAAACCCGGTCGAAACAACCAGGTTCCTTCAGAAGTGTAGACGTTTCAATGCTTTAAAAAGTTCTTTGAAATATGGATGCTATTCAGTTTTTGAATAGCATAGTAAAAGTGTACTGTCAAAGGTTAATAAGCTCTTGCAAACAGCACTCTTTGCGACGAAGGTTTACCGGTGAGGATGCAGGCACCTTGCTCCTGCTCATTATTCAGCGGTATACAACGAATAGTTGCTTTTGATTTCTCCTTGATCTCGGCTTCAGTTTCAGCAGTTCCATCCCAATGTGCTGAAACAAATCCTCCCTTTTCATCTAAAACCTTTTGAAACTCATCCCATGTATCCACTGTCGTGATATGCGAGTCCCGGTATTCTTTGGCACGATTGAACATGTTCTGCTGAATTTCTAACAACAGTTGTTGAATATAAATAGATAACCCATCCAGGGAAACCGATTGCTTCTGCTTTGTATCTCTTCTTGCTACTTCAGCCACATTATTCTGAAGATCCCTTGCTCCTATAGCAATCCTTACTGGAACACCTTTTAGTTCATATTCGGCAAACTTCCAGCCTGGGCGAACATTGTCATTTTCATCGTACTTCACACTGACACCGGCAGCTTTCAATTCCTGCATTAATTCCCGAACCTTGACGTCAATAGCAGCTTTTTGCTCCTCTCCTTTATAAATCGGAACAATAACTACCTGGAGGGAAGCTAGTTTAGGAGGAATAACCAGCCCGTCATCATCACTATGAGCCATTACCAGGGCTCCGATTAAACGGGTACTTACCCCCCAACTGGTAGCGTAAACGTATTCCAGTTGATTTTCTTTGTTCAGGAATTTAACATCAAAAGCTTTGGCAAAGTTCTGACCCAGGAAATGGGAAGTCCCTGCTTGTAAAGCTTTCCCATCCTGCATAAGGGCTTCAATACAGTAAGTATCAACAGCCCCTGCAAACCTTTCGGATTCTGTTTTTACTCCGCGGATTACGGGAACTGCCATAAATTCCTCAGCAAAAGTGGCATAAACCTCAAGCATTTGCCTGGTTTCTTCAACTGCTTCTTCTGCAGTGGCATGAGCTGTATGGCCTTCCTGCCACAGGAATTCGGCGGTACGAAGGAATAACCTTGTTCTCATTTCCCAACGGACAACATTGGCCCACTGGTTCACCAGCAAAGGCAAATCTCGGTAGGACTGAATCCAGTCCTTGTATGTATTCCAGATAATGGTTTCACTGGTAGGTCTCACTATCAGCTCTTCTTCCAGCTTAGCTTCAGGGTCTACGATTATACCCTTACCATCCGGGTCGTTTTTAAGTCGATAGTGGGTAACCACTGCACATTCTTTGGCAAAGCCTTCCACATGGGCAGCTTCACGGCTTAAAAAGCTTTTTGGTATAAAGAGAGGAAAATAAGCATTTACATGCCCGGTATCCTTAAACATCTTGTCCAAAGCAGCCTGCATTTTCTCCCAAAGGGCAAAACCATAGGGCTTAATCACCATGCACCCTCTTACTGCTGAATAGTCGGCCAACCCACCTTTTAAAACCAGGTCGTTATACCATTGCGAATAATCCTGTTCTCTTGACGTAATCTCTTTACTCATGTAAAAATGTTTAAAACTTCGATTTGAAGATGTGGCTAAGTTTACGGAACTTTATATAGTTAAAAAAGTATTTACAAGGCACTAATTATCTTTTGTTTAACACCGAATTGCGGAAATTTACTGTGAGATGGCAAAAATAACATTTAACCCCTTTAAACGATCTGCCATGAAAGCTTATTTACCCCTCCTCTCTTTAGTTCTCATATTCTCTAGTTGTACTACAGCATATAAAAGCGGCCAAACTCCTGATGATGTTTATTTCTCACCAGAACGCCCGGTAAACGAGTATGTTCGCGTTGAGAAGAAAACAGATACCAGGAGATATAATGACCAAAACAGGTATCGCGATAACCAGGATGATTATTATTATTACAACGAAGATCGCGCATTGAGGATGAGAATATATGATCGCCGGTGGACAGTACTGGATGATCCATATTATGCCTACGACCCTTATTATCGTCACTACAATACTTACCTGTCTTATAACAGCCCATGGAATTACTACACGTACTGGAATAATTATTACAACCCTTACTCCCGTGGTTACTATAACACCTACTACGGCTATAATAATGGATATAATAATTACTATGGTGGCTACTACAATGTGGTAACTCCGAAAACGGTTTACAACCAGCCAAGGACTTACAACCTGCATGTGTTTGATGGTAACAATAATAACGTTCCTTATACTCAGAAAGGATCATATAACAATGGCAGTAATGTTCAATACAGCCGTCCTTCCGAGAATTACAGGAATAGCGGTCAAAGTGCAGGGGGCTTCCTGAGAGATGTATTTTCCGGCGGTTCCTCTTCTTCTTCATCTTCCAGCGGTGGTAGCTATCAACGTTCGCCAAGTTCTTCTTCAAGCAGTTCCTCTTCTTCAAGCAGCAGCAGTTCATCCAGCAGCAGTAGTGGAAATGCGCCTGTTAGAAAATTCTAGGAAACGTTTAAATATCTAATATCTATAATGCAAAAGCATTATCAGTCCTGTGCATGCCACTATTAGAATAAACTAGCCCTTATGATTAAATATTCTTTGTACCTAAGCATGTGCCTGATGGCGTATTCCGCCTATGCACAATCTCCGGCTGATGCGCTGAGATATTCATGGGTCACTCCTGGTGCAACAGCACGTATACTAGCTGTTGGAGGCGCCAATGGTTCGTTGGGTGGTGATATATCATCCACCTTCATCAATCCTGCCGGCCTCGGGTTATTTAAAACAGGTGATTTTGTACTAACTCCCGGATATATATTTAGTAAGGCCAAATCGAATTATTTATCCACTACCACGGAAGATAAGACAGATGGTAAAGGCATCCTGGGAACTACAGGAATAGTTTTTGGTACCGGTAGTGCTCAAAAGAAAATAAGAGGCGGTGCGGTAAGTCTCGCATTTAATCGTTCCGGTGATTTCAACAGTAATATCTTATACAGAGGTATCAATAATAAAAGCTCCTACTCCCAGCAATTCCTTGAAGAGATTAGGAATAATGGTGATAGGGATGCAAACAATGTAGCAGGTGGATATCCCTTTGGTACAAGCCCTGCTTTCAATACCTATTGGATAGATACCGTTGCAGGGGGCTCTTCTAATAATTACAACTTTCAATCAAGAGCACCGATTGGTACAGGACTTATACAACAGAATTCTCTTAAATCAAAAGGCGGCATTAATGAATTTGCTTTAGGTCTTGCCTTGAATCTACGAGATAAAATACTTGTGGGAGGATCTATCGGGGTTCCTATTTTGAATTACACAAGAGAAGGAGAATACACAGAAGCAGATGCAACGAGTAATCCGAATAATAAGTTTGACTATGCACAACTGACGGATAATTTAAACACTTCCGGAGTTGGCATTAACATAAAAGCTGGAGTGATATTTAAACCCGCTGAATCCTGGAGATTAGGCTTTGCGGTTCATT
>JBLNAY010000067.1:0-15813 GCA_050259715.1 Candidatus Dadabacteria bacterium | reverse complement strand
GACTTGTATAAACAGCTGAATGTTTACGAGATCTGGAACATTGAAAGCCTGAATGGATTCTTAAGGCAGATAGAGTTCTATCATGATACAAGGGTTATCGATTCCCCTCACGACCTGTTGCGCATTTATGAATCATTAGATCAACTATTTGTTCATGTGCAGGAACAAGCTCAATTGGGATATACTTTCGACAACACCGATCCGCAGAAGAAGAGAATCAGCAGTTTCCAGATGTATTTCAACGAGGTGGTTATTGGCGATAATTCACTGCTGGTAATTCTGGATGGGAACATGATGGCTTTTGTCAATCACACCCTGGCTAATTACATGATTACAACAGATGTAAACTTCTGCCAGAATCTTTACGATTATCACCAAAACCTGATGAGAAAGAGTACTCTTATCAGCACTGTCAGTGACAGGGAACGTTCTAAATTCTTCAATGTTCTTCGTAAGCGCATAGCCGCAAGGAAAGAGAAGCTCCAGATCCTTGTGTGATATGGATATTTCGTGGCAGGTTATTTGAATACTACTGTCAAAATTCCCTGTCATGCTGAAGAAATCGTTCATTGTTATTTTAGTTGTTAGCATCTTTAGTTCCTGTACCACTTTACAAAACCTCCCTAATATGCCGTCATTCGGCACTACTATTACGGAAGGGGAAGCGGCACAGGCCATAAGAGAAGCCCTTGACCAGGGTGTAGGTCGTGGTATTGGCTTTCTCAATAAAACCGATGGATTTTTTGGTAACCAGGCTTACAAATTATTTCTTCCTCCCGAGGCAAAGAAGATCGAAAATACTTTACGCCAGTTGGGATTTGCTTCACTGGTAGATAAAGCAATCCTGCAAATCAATAGATCAGCAGAAGATGCGGTGGGCTTTGCGCGTCCCATCTTTGCAAAAGCAATCAGTGAGATGACCATTGCTGATGCTATTAATATTATTAAGGGCCCCAGGGATGCAGCTACCCAATATTTTAAATCCAAGACCACAGATCAATTGATTGCTGCCTTCACGCCAATCGTAAAGGAGTCACTGGAAAAGTTCAGTGCCACCAAATATTATGGTCAAATGATTAATACATACAATTCTTTCCCCACTACTTTTAATAAATTAAACCCGGATCTCCCTTCATATGTTGTTGGAAAAGCAGTAGATGCTTTGTTCGACCAGGTGGCACAGGAGGAATCTAATATAAGAGCTAACCCGGTTGCACGAACTACAGAAATCCTGAAGAAAGTTTTTGGGTGGGCAAATAAAACAACTTAGGCAAGCAACACTTGCCAGGCCTCGTAAATCTTTCCATTATTTAGTAACTGAGCTGCATAACTATGCAGCTCTTTTTCCATTTCGGATGGACTGATTGAATAGTACTGTATAATATTCTTCAGGTGCTCGTCATCAAATGAGGGATCCACCACCGGCATCTCGTCCACATTGGCAAGCATTCCCAGATGATTACCTGTAAGAATGCTGCTCGTGCGAATTCCTTCAGGTAAAGCATCAATACCAATACCCAGGTGAACATTTGGCTTGGGTACTATAAACAGGTTTTCTTCGGTAACCCTGCAATACCAGTCACCGCCGAGCCTAGCGGCATGATGTATTTTCCTTTGATCTAATTTCTTTTGTTCGTCAAGAAGAGTATCGTCTATATGCAGTTTCAGTACTTCACAAATTACGAGGTTACCTGCACCCGGAGTGTCCGCCAGTGACTTCACTTCCAGCACCCTGCACTCCAACTTCGCCTTGCTTTCTTTGACCATGGGTGGACGCACTATCGTAGCTTTCTCTTTTGTGAACCCGGCTTTTACAAATTCATCTGTTCCCTTTGGATACTCGCAACTCGCTAGCGATACCTGCTGCACCATATCGTAAGTCACCATATTGATCACCACTTCGGGAACTTCCAGCACATTTTCCAACGAGTGTTTAGTTGTATTATTCCTTACCCTCCGTGAAGGTGAAAAAATTACAATGGGAGGATTCGAAGAAAACATATTAAAGAAGCTGAAGGGGCTGAGGTTCACATTTCCTTCTTTGTCAATGGTGGATGCAAAGCATATTGGACGCGGCCCGATTATGTGCTGCAGGTAGTATTGTTTCTCCGATGGCTTTAGTTCTGCAAGATCCAATGTCATAGAAGCAAATTTCATTAAATAGGTTAATAAAAGCCATTTGCCTTTTATATCTATTTTCAACCGTTGGTAACTAAATAGCTGAAAATTGTAACACCAGCTATATTATTTTCGTTCTACGAATAAATTCGTTTAAACTAAATAATCAACTATGCGTAAGATCTTCTTTGCTATGGCCATTCTTTTGGGTGCCGCATCAATGGCTTTAGCCCAGGACAAAAAATCAGAAAAGATAGAGGGAAATGGTAACCTCGTAACACGGGAAGTCAATGTAAGTCCTTTTGATACATTAAAAGCGAGTGGGATTTATGAACTCATACTCTCACAGGGGAGTAAAGAATCTGTAAAGATCCAGGCGGATGAAAACCTTCAACAATATTTCTCCGTTAAAAATGAGGGACGGAACCTTGTTATAGAGATGAAGGATATTAAAGGAAAGAATTTCAATTCAAAGGACAAGATGAAGATCTATGTAAGCTTCCGCCAACTCAAAGGCATGAAGCTGAAAACGGTGGGAGGTGTAAGCACAGAAGGGCTGTTGACTTTTGATGATGTTGAAATAGATAACAAAAGTGTCGGCAACATCAGCCTTAAGATGAATGCCGATAAAGTAGATGTAAGTAACAAGAGCGTGGGTAATGTTGTCATTAGTGGTAAAGCAAGGGAAGCTGTTGTAAGAAATACCGGAGTAGGGAAATTAGAAGCCGGTGATTTCGTGGTTCAAACTATGGACATAGAAAATACAGGGATTGGTACTGCGGAAGTCAATGCTCAGAAGAATCTTAAGGTTAAAGATAATTTCCTCGGTAAGGTCTCCAACCGTGGGAGCGCCACCATGAGAAAAATGAATAAAGTAAGGGTTTAATTCGCCCTTCTGCCAACGATGCGGCCCTCCACGTGAGGGCCGTTTTTATTTATTCCAGTAATTGACTCAATAACCGGGTAAGATCTCATATGCAGTTGATATGCTATTAACATGCAGTTGACATGCAGTTGATATGCAGTTAACAGTGTGTCAACTGCATATCAACTGCATATCATCAGCGTGTTAACTGCATATAAGGGCTATACAGAACTTGAGGTATTGCCGTATTTTTTTATTATTAAACGTTAATGATTAAAACGACCATACAACAATATAACCATCCAACCCTTTACTTCAGCCTGATCACCCTTACATTATCGATCATGGCCTGGTTGATATCGAGGTTCATATTTTCGTTTTCCGGGAGGTACACAATACGCAACTGGTGCGATCCTTTGGTGAGGAACAATTCCAGGTGATTGGTATAACCCCAGTTCGACCATTCACTAGTTCCTCTTTGTGGCAGCACGAATACCCCGGCTTTTTTATTATCAACCATCACAGTGCGTATGGCACATTTATTCTCTGTATTGATAGGACCATTTCCATTTGCATAACGGGAGTCAATAAAGTAATATCCATCAACAGGAACCATAATTGGAATAGTTAGGGACGTATTCACAGTGGTGCTTACTTCTGTAAACCCAGTACCCATAAAACCTTTATATGAAAAGGTTGCTTTTGCAGCGTAATCTTCCGCTTCATAGGTATTCACGACTTTTGGAGATACCACCAGCACTGGCTCTGCGACAAAGGAAGGAATTCCTTTTTTATCAGAAGCGAAGACACTATATTCTGTTGCCTTATCACCACTGACAGGAATGGAAGTAGCTGTAGTTTGTTTCCATTCTTTTCCATCCTTTATCACGTGGTAATGAACGGCTCCTTCCACAGGTGCCCAGGAAAGTTTTGAATCCTTATAAGTGAGCGACGGTGTTGTTAAAGAAAAATAGTTAGGAATTTTATTTATTACTGCTGGTCCAAATGGCTTGTTGGATAGCACCATTCGTATAGAGTGTGCTCCTTTCAAAGAAGCAGGGAAGATTGCCTGTTCTTTTTTCTTTCCATCCAGGTAAAAAGCGGCAATAGAGTTGCCATAACCTTCCATATCAATATTCAACACTGCATCCCTGTATTTAAAGTTAGTAAGACTTCGTTTACCTGCCAGGGCTTTAGGCACAAAAGGAGAAAACGTCAAATGGTCGGCTTCGAATTGAATGCCAAAGAGCACTTTATGTATAATGCTGATGTTGCCGGATAAACTCCAGAGCATATTGCTCGAGTTGATCTGTGTACCAAGGAAATCACCGTTGTCGGCAACAAAGTTTTCTTTGTTGGTCAGGAACATTGCCGCTGGCCTGTAGATGGCTGCAATACTTTCCATTACCGAGCTCTCATTACCTGCTTTTGCAGAAGCCCATAACCAGTAGCTCTGTACAAAAGGCCATATGGCATTATTATGATAAGGTGGAATTCCCGGTATTTGTGGGAAGATGCACGGAATACCATAAGCAACCTGCGGTGTATGAGATACAACAGCTTTTTGTCTTTCTTTAGATGGTATATCAAACAACACAGAAAGAGCTTCACCCAACGCTTCTGACCTGGGAGAGATCATAGGATATAACCTTCCATAGCGGTATTGAGCATAGTAGTTTTTACCAGGCATCCACAGGTAAGTATTCATACCGTTTTTGATTTTTTCAGCAACGCTCTTATACTTGTTAGCCTCTGCATCTTTATGTAAGAGGTTAGCCATTTGAGAGAGCACTACATTGGCATGGTAGTGAACAGCATTAGTGCCTAAATTTTCAGATTCATAAATGTCTACCGGTTGCATCCATTTAGGATAACTTTCTTCTCTCCAGTCAAGGAAAGAAGATTCACCTCTCACAAGTCCCGTTTCTTTGTCGTACAGGTTAGCGTAATCGTCGTGCACAGAGTTGCTGATAATGGTATAGGCCTGTTGCAACCAGTCGTTATCACCTGTGGCTTTATACAGTTCCCATGCAGCTGTTGCCCATATCATACGATCAGATGAAATTGGCCATGCTCCGCCGGTGCCTGTGTCCTGGATGATCTTTTTCTTTTTACTCACCTTCCTTAACAGGCTGTATTTCGCTACTTGTGGTTGCAGGTAAGCCATTGACAATATGATACTGTAACTGATATCTCTTGTCCACACGCCAGCCCATTCTTTCCCGGTGCGGAAAGTGCTGTCTGGCTCTACTGCCTTGATCATTTCTTCAATGGACATGTTATAGATAGCATCTGCTAATGTGCCCGACGATTGGTATTGAGGGAAGGCAGAAATGTCTTTGGAGAGTTTCCATTCCTGGGCTGTTTGTTTGGATGGATCATAAACATTCATGGTAAGAGTGGTTTCATAAATACCATCACCATCAGGATCCTTCAACTCCAGTTCGGGATGCTGGTAAAGATTATTGAAGTCCCACATCAAAGGAGGGGTATCACCGGCAACATACAAGTGCTTAAAGTCTTCCTTGTAAAGCTTTTCTCCATTAAAAAGAGTGTAGTAACCATTCTGTTTAAAAGCAGATAATACATCCCGCATATCTACTCTTATTTTCAGCTTGCTGTTGGCAGGCAGGAATCCTTCTTTTACTCCGCTAGGAATTTGAAGAGGGCTGCCGAATTTAATCACCGGAGTTTCTTCACTGCCTGTAGCAGATAAATAAAGAAAATGATGATTTACCCCGGGACTCATTTCATTATCCTTGCCATTAATACTGAATTTAAATTGAATGTTATTAGTGCGAAAATTATTTGCAGGGCTCTTATAATCAGATACCATCTGTGTACGGGATAATGCCCTTGCGACATAGGTGTTGTCCTGCACTATACGATCAGGATAGAGTTCGATGGTATTGCTTTTCCATATAGGTTTTTGCATGTCTTGTGCAAAAGATCCGATTGAAATGAAAAGAATGAAGGGGAGCAAGCGTTTAATCATGATTAAAATTAATGGACAATATAAAATTTATAATAGGGAATCTGATAGTAAGGTTAAGCAGAAATTTACAATGAAGCAGGTTGACAATTCACTATTCACCATTCACTAAATAGTCTTAAGTTTATTCACCATTATCTTCATCCAATAAAAACTTAACTGTGAACAGAAAAGAATTTATTAAGAATACCGGGCTCGTCGCAGCCTCTTTAGCCGTATTCCCAACCGATACTTTATTAGCAACCTCGCCTGAAGCAAAAGTGAAAATAGGAATTATGGGCGTAGGTCTGCGGGGACAGAATCACCTGGATCTGTTGTTGAGGAGAGACGATGTAGATGTTGTGGCTATATGTGATGTAGACGATCGTATGCTCGCATCAGCAAAAGAGATTATTACAAAAAGCGGCAGGAAAATGCCGGAAGTATACACCGGTGATGATTTCGCATGGAAACGCCTGTTGGAAAGAAAAGGAGGATTGGATGGCGTAGTAATCGCTACCCCGTGGGAATGGCATAAACCTATGATTATTGGAGCGCTGGAATCCGGTGTAAAATATGTAGGCAGTGAAGTAATTATAGGAATTACCCTAGAGGATCATTGGGATGTGGTGAAAGCTGCTGAGAAATACAATGCCCATGTAATGATGCTGGAAAACGTTTGTTATCGCAGGGATGTGATGGCAGTATTGAACATGGTAAGGCAGGGACTCTTCGGAGAATTGATTCACCTGCAGGGAGGTTATCAACATGACCTGAGGGAAGTGAAATTTAACGACGGGGTTCACCCCTATGATCACGGAGTGGAGTTTGGACCAAAAGCTTTTTCTGAAGCAAGGTGGAGAACAAATCACTCGGTATACAGGAATGGAGATCTTTATCCAACGCATGGTGTCGGACCTGTGGCTCAGTACATCAATATCAACAGGGGGAACCGCTTTGTGAACCTTGCCTCTTTTTCTACAAAGTCAAGAGGATTACACAATCATATAGTTAAGCAGGGAGGACCCAATCACCCGAATGCAAAAGTGAACTTTAAGCTAGGTGACATTGTCACTACATCTATCAGTTGTGCCAACGGTGAAACCATACTGCTGCAGCACGATACCAATCTTCCAAGGCCATATAGTTTAGGTTTCCGTGTGCAGGGCACCGAAGGCCTGTGGATGGACGTAAGCAAAACGCTTTATATACAGGATAAGTCAGCAAAACCTGACCAATGGGAAGATGCACAACCATGGCTGCAGAAATATGATCACCCACTTTGGGTAAGATGGAGTAAATCAACTGAAGGTGCCGGCCATGGAGGAATGGACTTCTTTGTTGTACATGCCTTCATTGAATCAATAAAGAGAAAGACTGCTACGCCGCTGGATGTATACGATGCCGCCACATGGAGTGCTATAACACCTTTAAGTGAACATTCAATCCAGTCGGGAAACCAGACAATAGAATTCCCTGATTTCACGGGAGGTCAATGGATGTTCCGTAAACCGGTGTTTGCCTTAACAGACGAATATTAACCCCTCATGGAAATAACTGAATTGATCCGGTCACAGGTTCTGCCGCAATACGGTATTACCGAAGAAGCTATGATCAGTCCTCATGGTTCCGGATTAATTAATAACACGTGGAAGGTATCTGCAAGGGAGGAGAATTACATTTTGCAAAGGATCAATGAGAATGTTTTTAAAAAACCGGAAGATATTGCCTACAACATTGACCTTGTCGCCAAACATCTGGAAGAACATCATCCTGATTACTTTTTTGTTTCTCCCCTCTTTGCTACAGGCAATAAGAGTTATGTACGTACACCAGGAGGCTTTTTCAGGTTAATACCTTTTGTTGAAGGTTCTTTCTCCTTTGATGTAGTCAACGAGCCACAACAGGCATTTGAAGCGGCCCGTCAATTCGGGCGATTCACACACCTGCTCTCAGACCTGGATGCCACAGAACTGAAAGTAACTATACCGGCCTTTCATGATCTTACTTTAAGATACCAGCAATTCCTTGCCGCTATAGATGAGGGAAATAAACAACGTGTAGAAGAAGCAAAGGCCGATATAGATTCTCTTTTAGGCTATTCTACCATTGTAGATAAGTACCAGGAACTAAAAGAAAACCCGGAAGTACAGTTGCGGGTTACCCACCATGATACCAAGATTAGCAATGTACTCTTTGATTCAAATGGCAAGGGATTATGTGTAATTGATCTTGATACTATAATGCCCGGATACTTTTTTAGTGATGTGGGCGATATGATGCGAACCTACCTATGTCCTGCTTCTGAAGAGGAAAAGGACCTTTCTAAAATTTGCGTGCGACAGGAATACTATGATGTTATTGTTGAAGGCTACTTATCTGAAATGGAGGGTGATCTTAGCGAGAGGGAAAAACAGCTTTTTTATTTTTCAGGACAGTTCATGATATATATGCAGGCCTTGCGTTTCATGACAGATCATTTAAACAATGATGTATATTATGGTGCACGTTATCCGGGACATAATTATCTACGCAGCAAGAATCAACTGGTTTTGCTGGAACAATTTGAGAAATTAAAAAGGGTACTCTGAAACGCCTAGTGGCCTTTAGAATAAAGCAAAGTATGGCTCGTACTCACAAATCAGTTCATTTCTATCTTCAGCTGTGGGGTTTGTATAAAAGGTAATAGCGCCATTGAGCAACCGAGCCATTGACCTTTAATCTTTTTACCCGGCAAAACAATAGGCACATCCATGCTCCTGTGCCCTACCCACTGCCCATACACCTGATGGCACAATTTGGATACCGGGCAGAATGTTAGCCTTCCATTCGTTTAAAACATCCTCGTGCTTAAGATTCATTTTTTCAGCTGTTGCAGCACTGTACACCGTCAAAGCCATATTGCAAACACAGAACATAACACCACTATCCTGCAATTGATTAATGCCGATATTTACACTCCCTATGCCGGGCACCTTAAAATCTCCATCTTTAGGTTGCCAGAATGGGTTACGTGTGGCAGGCTTCCCCGTTAATTGGTCATCAACCTTGAACATATCTCCAAAATTGTATTTGGACCACATGTTATTACTCATGGCATAGGGGATGCCGCTATGCCTCAACACCACAACAACACCATTGTCGCTCTCTTTTGTTCCGGTAGCCTGGTTGGTTAATAGGAATATACGAGACCAGGCAAATGGCATCATCTCATTGGGCTTTGTAACGTCAAACACAATACGGTGTTTACCTTTTACTTTGTTGAACCAGGCATCGGCGTCATTTTCTTCATTGCCGATGCGATCTTTTGCAAGAGTTTGAAGAGGTGAGGCAATAGTCCCGAGGGTTAGAGCGGCGGCACCTGTGGCCATGGTACCGAGGAATCCACGACGATCAGTCGTCGACCGTTGGTCGTTTCGTTTCATAAATAACAGTTTGAGGTTAACTGAAGTTGGTTTACATCATTAAGCTACGACAGTTTGGAGGCCTTTTCCAAATAAATTATTCTGCCACCCTTTACCTTTGCGGGCCAAATGCAAGCTGATCTGGATAGAAGAAGGAAAAAACCGGTAGCCATCTGGCTGCTGATAGGGGTGTTTATGATTATTATCCAGGTTATCTTAGGCGGTATTACCCGGTTAACAGATTCCGGGCTGTCTATTACCGAATGGAAACCAATTCTTGGTGCGATTCCTCCGCTTAATGACAAGGACTGGGTAGAGGCTTTTAACCATTACAAACAAATCGCACAGTTTAAACATCTACATTCCTACTTCACCCTCCAGGATTTTAAATCGATTTATTTCTGGGAATGGCTCCACAGGGAATGGGGACGCTTTATAGGAATTGTTTTCGCTGTTCCCTTTATAATTTTCATCATTCAAAAACGCTTTAGCAGGGAAATGATCAAGCCAATGGTCATCCTATTTTTGTTGGGTGGCCTGCAGGGACTGATCGGCTGGATCATGGTACAAAGTGGATTGAATGAAGAAAACCTTTATGTTAGCCACATCAGACTGGCGATTCATTTTATCCTGGCGCTCGGGCTGCTGGTTTATACGTTTTGGTTTGCCTTGCTGCTCCTGGTTCGACAGCGCGATCTTTTTGTATGGAGAAGTTCTAAAAGAATGTTGATATGGATTACCATATTACTGGTAATACAACTTGTTTATGGAGCCTTCATGGCCGGGTTGAAAGCAGCAGTATATGCTCCAACGTGGCCGACTATCAATGGTGAATACATCCCTGCACATTTGGGGACAACAGCAGGGACGACAAATTCATTTTTAGCTTCACTGGTAAATGATCCTATTACAGTTCAATTCATTCACCGAAACCTCGCATATATTTTAATTGTACTGATTCTTATCTGGACTTTCTCAGCAATTAAAGAAAGGAGCTACTCATTATTTAATACAACAAAGTGGTTGCCACTCATAATGTTGCTTGCACAGGTAGTACTTGGCATTTTAGCCGTCATAAAAAGCCCCTATAAAATCCCTCAACATTGGGGCGTATTCGAGTGGTATGCACAACTGCACCAGTTTGTAGCCATAGTGCTTCTTTTAACACTGGTTACTAATGTGTTTTTGTTAAGGCGAAAGTAAATTCAGCTGATTTAGTGTACTTTAGATGGAGTTGAGAAACTTATCGAGTTCCATAGAATACCTAAGAGGCACATTCTATTCCTTACCCGTGCAATTACTCTTCCTGCACTTTCGAAAGTACCAGGTACTGTTGATCTTTTGGCTCTTACTCTTTACGGTAGTAAATGGAAGCTTTATGAAGTCGTTCGGAGCTGACGCACTCTTCCTTTCACCGGAATATCTTGGTAATGTCAATGCTATCAGTGCTTCCATCATAGGACTTTCCATTGGTGTGTTTATCATGTGTTGGAACATTACCACATTCATCCTTTTCAGCAGGCACTTTACCTTTTTGGCAGCGACCCAGTTCCCATTTCTTAAGTACTGCATCAACAACAGTATTATCCCTGTTTTCTTTCTCATATTCTACTTTATCAAGGGATATCAATTCCTACACTATAAAGAGCTGATCAGCAATGTTGAGATACTGTTTATATTAGGAGGATTCATTGCCGGCTTACTCGTAATACTCACCATATCTTTTTTCTATTTCTTTAGCGCCGATCGCACGATACTTAAGAAGTTGCAACCGCTGTTCAACAATGCTAAGGACATGTTGTCGCATTTGCAGCCGGAACATACAGCTGCCCGTGCTGACTCGCTTATACGTTCAGAATGGTTCCTTGATTCTTTTTTCCGGGTAAGAAGATGCAGGGATGTTTCCCACTACTCTCATGAACTTATGGAAACCATCTTCAAGAGACACCATTTTGCCGCTGTTATATCTGTTTTCTTTGCATACCTGTTTCTAATCTTCATAGGCTTTTTTGTTGATCATAAATTCTTCCAGCTGCCTGCAGGTGCCAGTATTACCCTGTTGTGTGCGATACTTATTGGAGTTTTCGGAGCTATCGTTTACTTCTTCCAAAGCTGGAGTATGCCAGCATTTATTTTATTCATCCTGCTGCTGAACATAATGTACTCGGTCAACATTATTGATCCGAGGAATAAGGCGTATGGAATGAATTATGAAAATCGGAAACAGTTCCCGGTGTACAGCCAGAGAACCATAGACAGTATAGGTAATTCACCTTCGGTACAGGCAGACAAGCAAAATATGATAGGTATTCTCAACCGTTGGAAACAAAAACAAGGAGAAGACAAACCGCTTATGGTTGTGGTGAGTACCAGCGGAGGAGGAACAAGAAGCGCCACCTTTACTATGGACGTGCTTCAATACCTCGATAGCATTACGGGTGGGCAGATGATGAAGAAAACATTTCTGTTTACCGGTGCTTCAGGTGGCATGATCGGGGCCACTTACTTCAGGGAACTATATAAACAGAAGATGCAAAAACCTTCTATTGACCTATGGTCTAAGGAGTATGTAAACAACATCGCTGAAGATTTGCTGAATCCCACCTTCACTTCCTTTATCGCAAGAGACATCTTTGCTCCCGAACAGAAGTTCCATGTAGGGAATTATACGTACCTGCGCGATCGCGGACTGGCTTTTGAATCTGCTTTAGACTATAATACGGAAGGAATATTAAATAAACGACTGGCTGATTATTCTGCTGATGAAGCTGCTGCTAATATCCCCTTGTTCTTTTATCATACTGTGATCACCCGTGATGGCAAGATGATGCTGATAAGCACGCAGCCTTTGCGATTTATGATGAAATCGCCCAGCGATTCTACTGATGATGCACCGAGTTCCGACGCCATCAATTTCAACACTTTCTTTGCCAGCCAGGACCCGTACAACCTGCGGATGCTGACCATACTGCGCATGAACGCAACCTTCCCCGTGGTTCTTCCGAATGTTTATATGCCCTCTAATCCCGTGATTGATGTAATGGATGGGGGTTTGAGAGATAATTACGGTGTAGAAACATCCCTTAGGTTCCTGGCTCACATGCAGGACTGGATTGAACAGAATACCAGGGGTGTGGTAATCATACAGATCCGGGACAGGCAGGATGGCGGCTGGGAGAACCCCTTTGAGTATGATGACCTGGCTCAAAATGCCGTCAAGCCCTTCTTCCTTTTACAGCATAACTGGTATAAGATGATGGAATATTTTCAGAAGGATATGGCCAGTTATTTTATTGGCAATAATGGCTACCCTATTCACAAGATCACCTTCCAGTACATTCCTAAAAAGGAAGAAACAAAAGCTGCATTGAGCTTCCACTTAACACAACAGGAAAAATTTGATATCGAAGGTTCTGTCAACTCTGAACATAACCAACATAGCTTCAGGAAAGTCCTGGAGCTGTTTAATGCTAAGGGTAAATAAGCCGGAATGCTTTGGGAATTACCTGGAACTCCATTGTTTCCATAGTCTCCACAGGATCGCCATCTATATGCAGCGGTGCAAATGATGGATTTTGAATAAGAATCTTTTTTGCCTGGAAATATATGACACTGGCTGTTTCATTTACCAGGTTCACGGAGGTGACTTTATTATAGCCGCTGATTTGTTTGATAGCCTGGTAAAGAACATTCAGCTTGTTCTGTTTTGTCATGATGACTATATCCAACATTCCATCCGTAAGACTTGCTTTCGGAGCAATGGTAAAATGATTGCCGAACTGGTTGCTATTTGCAACACTTATAAAGTAAGCTCTCGTCCTGAACTTTTTTTCTTCGGCTGATACAGTGAAAGGATAAGATTTTGCAGTGAAAAAACTACTGATGGTTTTCTGCACATAGGTAGTTAACCCCCTCGTAGGAGCATTGGCAAAATCATGCGCCACCTGTGCATCCAGGCCAACACCGCATAGCATACAGGCAAATTGTTTGTTGATCAGGAAGGCGTCAGTCCATTCGCTCTTACCCCTGAATATTACCTGCAACGCTTTCTCAATGTTCTTCGATATTCCTGCACTAAAAGCGAGGCCATTACCAGATCCACATGGAACAATCCCAAACTGTACATCAAACTTCCTCAGGCTGTTTACTACCTGGTTAATCGTACCATCACCGGCAGCAATAACAACATCAGTGATCTTTTTTTCTTCGATAACAGGATAGAGAAAAGAGTAATCCCCACTGGCAACAGATGGATAAACTGTATATGAAATTCCTGCTGCCTTTGTCATTTGCTTAATGCTTTCTGCTAGTGGTTCCTTGGTTTTAGTTCCCGAAATGGGGTTTACGATATATAGTATTCTTCTTGTCGGCACGCGATAAAGGTAAAGTTGAATGGTTAGATTGTTGTATGGTTGTATTGTTGTATGGCTACATTGTTTTATGGTTGTATTGTTGTATGGAAGTATTGATTAGCATGTAACAATGCAACAATATAACAATACATCAATATAAGTCCATTGAACAATTCAACGTAATTTTCCATTACCCATGCAGGAGAGCATTGAACTAAGAACTGTAAACATCACTCGTTATGTTACACCATTACGGGAAGGAGGTTCATTGCCTGCTATCGTGGAGGCGGACGATGAATTTTTGTATGTATTAAAGTTCCGTGGAGCAGGACAAGGAGTGAAAGCCCTCATAGCAGAACTACTCGGAGGTGAACTGGCGAGGGCATTGCAACTGAAAGTTCCGGAGATTGTACTCGCCAATGTAGATCCGGCGTTTGGCAGAACAGAACCGGATGAAGAAATACAGGACCTGCTAAAAGCTAGTGCCGGATTAAACATGGCTTTGCATTACTTATCCGGCTCCATCAGCTTTGATTGTACTGTTAATAAAATGGATGCAAGTATTGCATCACTCATTGTTTGGCTAGACTGCCTGGTGATGAATGTAGACCGCACCTGCCGCAATACCAACATGCTCATGTGGCATAAAGAACTGTGGTTAATTGACCATGGTGCGAGTTTTTACTTTCATCATTCATGGGATAACTGGAAAGAATATTCTGTTCGCCCATTTGTACAGGTTAAAGATCATGTGCTATTACCATGGGCTACTGAATTAATGCAAGCGGATGCATTTGCAAAGAACATTCTCACACCGGCAGTCATTGAATCTATTGTTTCATTGATACCTGGAGAATGGCTGGTGAGTGGTTCTTTCCCAGGCAGTGCCGTTGAAACCAGGAATGTGTACCGTCAATTTATTGAAGGCAGGATAAAAGCATCGGACATATTTGTTAAAGAAGCAGAGAATGCAAGAAAACAACTTGTTTGAGTACGCCCTTGTTCGTGTGGTACCTAAAGTAGAACGCGAAGAGTTCCTCAATGTAGGAGTGATACTCTATTGCCAGCAGCTTAAATATCTTGGGGCGAAGATCCACCTGGATAAAGACCGGCTGCAGGCTCTGTGTAAAGATGTGGATATAGAAGAAGTGGAATTACACCTTAATTCATTTGAACGCATTTGTTATGGCAGCCCCGATTCAGGGCCCATAGGCAAACTTGGTATCCCATCACGCTTTCGCTGGCTATCAGCTTATCGGAGCACGATAATTCAAACTTCCCGGGTTCATCCGGGCTTGTGTAATGATCCGCAAGAGAAACTGGAGAAGTTGTTTAAGGAATTGGTGTTGTGAGCGTAGCCAGGGTTTCCCGCGACTAACAATAAGGTTTGTATATGGTTAATATGGGCTATGAATGAAGCCTGCATTGAGTTTGCAGGTGGTAAAGCCGTTCAAACTCCATACAAACTCCATACAAACCCTATAGTAACTCCATTCTAAATCTATACATCACGTACCCACATCCCGCATTTCACATCATGTATCCCGCACCCCATCTCTACTTATCACCACCTAATCAATGCACTAGCCCAGGTAAAACCACTACCAAAAGCTGCAAGACACACCAGGTCACCTTTCTCAATCCTGCCTTCCTGCCATGCTTCACATAAAGCAATGGGAATAGAAGCAGCCGTAGTATTCCCATATTTCTGAATGTTGTTGTAAACCTGGTCATCTCTCAGCTTCAGCTTGTGTTGCACAAACTGGCTGATGCGCAGGTTAGCCTGGTGGGGAATAAACAATTTCAAATCGGTTGGCTGCAGATTGTTTTGTTCAAGGGCCTCCATAATCACTTCAGGGAATTTAACCACAGCCCTCTTGAATACTGCCTGTCCATCCATGTTAGGATAGAATTGCTCCTTATCTAACATTTTCTGGCTAACAAACATGTGTGCCTGGTCGGCTTCATCAAAGTCCGCGAGGTTTTCCCGCCAGTAATTGGCATGAGTGCCCGGATTATATAAAGCAAGCACCTCGGCCTCAGAACCATCACTATGTAAATGAGTGCTAAGGATACCTCTTCCCTCTTCTTCTGTCGGTTGCA
>JBLNAY010000066.1:0-3388 GCA_050259715.1 Candidatus Dadabacteria bacterium | reverse complement strand
GCTGCCTAACATTAAGATTGCAGTTACAGGATCCGGGAGAGTAGCCCATGGCATATTGGAAATAATGAACCTGGTTGGGATTATAGAGGTAGAGAAAGAGGAATACAATGCTAGGGAATTTACTTACCCTGTTTACGTGCAACTAAAGGGCTCCGATCTTTACATGCATAAGGAAACAGGCGAATACGACAGGGATCATTTTCACCAATATGCAGAAGAATATGAGTGCCTCTTTCCAAAATATGTAGGTAGTACCGATATCCTGATGAATGGGATCTTCTGGGATACAAATGTTCCACGGCTTTTTGAAAAAACTATGATTTCTCAACCAGATTTCCGGATCCAGGTCATTGCTGATATTACTGATGATTGCAATGGTTCTATTCCAATAAACTTTGGTGATCAAGCGATAGAAGATCCGATATATGGAGTTGATCGCCAGACGTATAAAAAAACAGCACCTTACCTCCCCGGTTCTGTTGATGTAATGGCTGTTGGCAACCTACCAAATGAATTGCCGAGAGATGCATCACGTTATTTCGGTGAACAATTAATAAAGTATGTACTGCCCGAATTACTTTCAGGTGATTCAACTCATATTGATGCAGCAACTATTGTTAAGGAAGGAAAACTGACAGAGCCATATTCCTATCTTTCAGACTATGCATACGGTTCACTTAAACATTTATAAATTCAGGTAGTAATCCTTTAGCAATTCTATAAAAGCAGTGGTATAATTATTCTGTTCATCCTTAATATCTATTGCAGATTCTAAAACAGTAGACGTCAATAATGAACCTTTCATCATTAGACGAAATGGTGTGTGGTTGACAGATTGTTTTATGATTAGTTTCATATTTATATAAAGCCCGAAGTCACTGCACAAGTTCTCAAAATCATTTTCTCTTTTTACCGGGAGTAAGATGAAGAATTCACCATTTGGAAGAAGTCTATTTTTAATAACTGCTATTAATTGTTTCAAATTTAAATTCTCGCTATGGTGTGCAATATTCCTTCTTCGGTCAGGGGAATTCAGTTCGTTTTCATAGAACGGAGGGTTCGTAACAATTATCGAATATTGTTTATCTGCCATTAATTGCAGCACATCCGATTCTAACAGGTTAATCCGTTCTTTCCAAATGCAATTGGTAATGTTTGCTCTTGCTTGTGCAGCAGCTTTCTCATCAATTTCAACAGCATCAATTTCTACATTATTTTTCTGTGCAATCATCATTGACAGTAATCCTGTGCCTGCTCCTATATCCAATACTGTGGAAGCAGCAGGTATGGATTGAATCTCACTGGCAACCCATGCACCAAATAAGCAGCTGTCAGTCGTAACCTTCATGGCTGTTTGCTCCTGGTGAATGGTGAATTGCTTAAATCTGAAAAAAGAATTTGCCATTTATGGGAAGAATCAAATACTTCTGAACATTTGTGTAAGCAAAAACCTTTACCAACTCGCCCGGGCAGTTACTGTTACATTTTGATTAGAAAACTCACCTGCCAGGTATTTATGATAAGCTGTAATGCCAATCATAGCAGCATTGTCGGTGCAATATTCAAACTTTGGAATGTACGCTGTCCAGTTATTTTGCTTGCACATTTCAGTAAATGCATTTCTCAAACCACTATTAGCAGATACACCACCGGCTATACATAACTCTTTGATTCCTGTTTGAAGAGCAGCCATTTTGAATTTCTTCATCAGGATTTGTACAATTCGTTCCTGTATAGAAGCACAGATATCAGCTAAGTTTTTGCTTATAAATTCAGAATCTCTCCGTACTTCCTGTTGCAGGAAATATAGTATTGATGTTTTCAAACCGCTGAAGCTGAAATTAAGTCCTTCTATTTGCGGTTCCGGGAAGTGAAAGCGCTGTTTATTCCCTTCCTTTGCATATTTATCTATCAGCGGCCCACCCGGGTAAGGAAGTCCAAGCAGTTTTGCAGATTTGTCAAATGCTTCACCCGCTGCATCATCCAGAGTTTCTCCTATCACTTTCAGGTCGTTCGGGGCATTAGCTACTACTATTTGGGTATGGCCTCCGCTTACAGTTAAACATAAAAAGGGAAAAGAAGGAGCAGGATGCTCAATAAGGTTAGCTAAAACATGCGCCTGCATGTGGTGAACAGCAATCAGGGGTTTGTCTAGTGCAAGGGCTAATGATTTGGCAAACTGGCTTCCCACCAACAAAGACCCGATTAAACCCGGTGCTTGTGTAAAAGCAATGGCATCCAGGTGCTCCATTGGAATTCCTGCTTTTTGCAGTGCCGTATCCACCACAGGTACAATATTCTGCATGTGAGCACGACTTGCCAGCTCTGGAACCACACCGCCATAACTCTCATGAACCTTTTGGTTCGCTATGAAATTAGAAAGGATCTTCCCATCCACACACACTGACGCAGAAGTTTCATCACAGGAAGATTCTATTGCTAATATCTTAACGGAATTTCTCTCCATCATTATCCTGGTTTTCAACTTGTATGTAATACTTATTACTTTCTTAAATCGCAGACTCTCAACTTTAAATTCTCCAATCCGAGCATGAACCCCCTCAACCTTGAACTTTAAACATTAAACTTTAAACCCTTAATGAATCCTATCTCCTCTAACGGTCATATCCTTCATTACTTTCGATTCATGTTGTAACCATTCTTTCCAACGGTGCCTGACTTTTTCCTTATCAATGTATTTGCCCGCCAAATCAAGAAAGAGAGTATAATGTCCGGCCTCACTTTCCATGAAGCGGCGGTAGAACTTTCTTAGATATTCATCTTCCAGTCCTTCACTTAACCTTTTAAATCGTTCGCAACTCCTTGCTTCTATCATTGCCATCATGAGAAGTTGATCTAATAATCGGCCCTCAGCTGACCCGCCTTTTGTTTGAAACTCAATTAAGGCGTTTACATAATCATCCATTCTTTGCCTGCCTAATTTTAGTCCTCTTTTATTCAGTTCATTCAGTACCATTCTGAAATGGCCCCATTCCTCGGTTACGATGGGAGAGAGGCTGTTCACGATCTCTTCCTTGTCACTATATCGCTGAATGATGGAGATACAGGAGGTAGCTGCCTTTTGTTCACAGTATGCATGATCTGTAAGCACTTCTTCCAGTGACTTCTCCGCCAAATTTGCCCACCGCGGATCTGTAGGAAGCTCCAGCCCGAGAATTGCTTTAGTGTCCTGGGATAATTCTTCCTGCTGTTGCATAGCGCAAAAGTAGGAGAGTATCAATTAAGCCTCTATAAATGATAAACATCAGTTTAAATGCTAAAAGAGATGGAAAAGTTATTCAAATTTGAGAAACCGAATGACTCTTTATTCTGCAAAGGAAGGTACATACTTACTATGAAGTATCCTAAGGGTTTGCATAGCTTTAGA
>JBLNAY010000065.1:0-7533 GCA_050259715.1 Candidatus Dadabacteria bacterium | reverse complement strand
TTTTATCACTTTTCTCTTCCTGACAATATCTCTTCCAGTCTTTTTCTTATTACATAGTTTTCAAAGCGGAATGATTGAGCCAACTGAATTAACTGTTCATCCGACAAGCCTTTAAACAAATTACAATATTCAGGCAATAAAGCTTCCGCAATGAGTATATTCCGTACCAGGAGTGCTATATGTCTTTGCTGCCCAGCAGGGTATGGATTATACCCTGCAAATTCTTTTTTAAACAGATCTTCCAGTGGCGCAATCACCTGCCGGATATTTTTATCTGTGGCTCCCCAGGCATCAGCCCCAAGAGAATCCTTCTTTGACAAAAATCCGGAGACGAGTTTCATATAAGGAGTTGTTTCCTTTTGGTGCAGGATGGCCTGCAATCCAAGGTCTTTATACAGCCATATACACCAGCTTACCTTGTATTTGTCATAATAAGCCAATTGGTCCTTCAACACGCGGTAATGCATTTCGTCTTTTTGAGGATTACCACTATATACGGGTCCGAACTCACCTACCCAAATAGGCACATGATGGGATAACATAAATTCACTCTTACCCAGAAAGTCTTTCTCAAGGGTATCCTTGTCATAATATCTTCCGTTTGTGGTTCCGGGATAATCACCTGCAGAGTTGAACCCCGGTGCTGCATAATCATGGTTAGTATAAACAACATTATCCCAGGTCTCAGTGAATTTTGTAAAATCAACTGCGTACCGGTCTCCCTCTAAGAAAAGGATATGAGCAGGGTCTATCTTTCGGATCGCATCACGTAGCCGTTTATAATATGGAAAAACCTTTGTACCTGTAGGATCTGCAGGTTCGTTGATCAGGTCATATCCGGCTATCCATGGTTCATTTTTATATCGTTGAGCAATAACCTGCCAAAGATGAACAACCCTATCCTGGAATTCTTTATGTAACCAAAATGAAGCTACATGTGTCGGATTGTCGCTATGCCAGTGTTGATTCTGAGCACCCGGCAAAGCATGCAAATCGATGATGGTATAGACCTGGTGACGTGCACATCTTGCTATTACACTATCCAGGTAGGCAAATGCACCCTGCTTAATAACACCCGGATTCATATCATCTTCGAATAGATGATAATTGATAGGAATGCGAATAAGGTTCAGTCCAAGGCTTTGAACGTAGGCTGCATCGGGTTCTGTAAAATAACTTTTCAGAAAATTATCAAAGTACAGGTTGTACTTCCTGTCTCCTAAAACTTTCCGCAGACCCTGTCGCATGCTTTCTTCATTGGCCGCATAACCATCGATGAAATTTTCCATGTGCAACATTCCGCCTAAACCAAAGCCCCGGAGAATCACTGTTTCACCTTTTTGATTTACAATATGATCTCCTGAAACTTTTAGCCTTTTGGCGTTCGTAGACGTTTTTGATATTTTATACTGCTGGGAATAAGAATTGTTGAATAGTAGAGAACAAGAGATAAATAGCAGGAAAAGTTTTGTTGATTGCACTTTGGTGGTTTTAGAATGCTTATAGTATATCTAATTTCTAATAAGTCAAAGTTATAGGTGTCTGAATATTTATAAAAAACTTGCAAACAATCCTACTGCGCAACATATCCACCATCCACTGTATAATACCCGCCACTAATAAAAGAAGCTTTATCAGAGCTTAAGAACAACACCAGGTTGGCCACTTCTTCCGCCTTACCCAGCCGGCCAATAGGATGCAATCCTACTAACCCATCAAGCTGTTCCTTCGTGAGATTATTCGTGAGCAACGGCGTGAGAATGTAGCCCGGGCCTACTGAATTTACCCGTATATTTTGTTTGCTGTATTCAATAGCCGCTGTTTTGGTAAGACCAACCACTCCGTGCTTTGCCGCAACATAGGCAGGTGAATAGGCAGTACCGACATATCCTAAAATTGACGCCATGTTCACTATGGCACCACCGCCGCTCTTCAGCATCTGCGGTATCTGGTAGCGCATGCCGTAGAAGACACCTGACAAGTTTATAGCAATGACTTTATCCCACCCTTCAATAGGGTAATCACCGGTGGGTGCCAGCGGTCCGCCAATACCTGCATTGTTACACGCAATATGCAATCCGCCGTATTGTTCTACTGCTTTTTCAACCAACTTCTGATTGTCTGCTGGCAATGAAGAATCTGCCTTTACAAAAAAGGCATCTCCCCCGGTTTGTTTAATGGCTGAAACGGTTTCATTACCTCCCTTTTCATCTACGTCTGCAACAATCACCTTAGCCCCGTTGTTTGCATATATGATGGCTACTTCACGTCCAATTCCTGATCCACCACCTGTAACGATGGCTACTTTATTTTCGAGATCTTTCATGTCGTAAAAGTTTTAGAGTGTATCCGAAGGTAAGTAGAATTAAGAAGGCTCTTTATGATGGAAACATGTTTATGAACTGCCGAAATTTAATTCAGTCTTAATGTGCATCAAAACGTCCACTTGTAATGTGTATACTATCAGTGAGATTGGCAGGATCTCCTCGCAGTACTATATAAGGATCTCCGGTCTTTCTTCAGTTCTTTTTTTGTAGTACTTTATTCTATCATTTGTTATTGCAAATTGTTGTTTCAGGATATTTGGCATAAAGTTCCCGTACCGCAACCGGCAGGGGTTGCAAAAAAGCTACATTGTCAAATACATTATCAATCAAATTTCGATTTGATTGATAGGAGTAGTTTTGAAACATTAGTTTGTCATTATTCATATTATCTTCCATATTTACGAATAATGTCGGCAAGCTACAGGAAAAATCAAAATCACTCAGCCTGAAACTCTTAACCGTTTTGTTTGAATAGGTTTTATAGTAAACGGCCATGTTTTTAATATCATAAACTATGCTCCATTTGGTGCCCGATCCCTGGGTAACATTATTCAATATTTCAAATGAATAATCTATTACATTCTGATTTTTGTAGTTTTTAATCATAGAAGCAGCTTTAACAAACCGATCCAATGATTCCGTTGTATTGGGTATTGAATTAACTCCTCCAAAACCGGAAAAGTTTTTAATGTAGTTGTTGCATTTTTGATAAGAGTCATTCGAAAGGACGGCAATGGGCATAGATGTTTTGGTGTGAGTAACCATTTTACCATTTAAGTATTCTATTATTGCCGTATTCCCCTCGCGGTCACACAATAGAAAGTGTATCGTGGCCATTGATAATTTAGACACTCTCACTAAGGAATCACTTTTAAGTACTTCATCCACATTAGCAGCATTATCAAGCTGGTATTGAATCCATTGCAACTCTGTTAAACCATACCTTTTATCTACTTCCGGATATACCGTTTCGTCCAGCCACATTTGTTCAATTACCAATCCCTTTTCATTAATGCCACCATAGGGGAATTCCCTGCCTATTTGGTTAAAAGTTACACTACCATATTTTGAAATCCAGCTAAATGATTTTTCGGGGGCTTGAACCAGGGCAGTTTTTAATACGTTTCTCTTGTTTGTTATTACGTGACCTAAACCGGTGCTGAAGTCAAAGTTTCTTCCAAAGATTAAATGATCCGGATCACTAATACAGAATGTTGTACATGCATTTACGGGTGTTTGATCTATAAAAAAGATAGAGGCAAACCAAATACTTATCAGAATTTTTTTCATCCGGAGCTTTTAATTCTGTAACAAAGGAAGATAATGTTGTGATGACCGCAGTTATCATTTGATAATTTTCATGAAATCATCTTGATTTTCGTAATCGGCTTAACGAAACCGGTGTTACACCAAGGAAGCTTGCGATATCTTTTAATGGGAAACGCTGGAATATTAGAGAGTTGGTAGCTAACAGGTATTCGTATCTTTTCTTTGCATCGAAACTTAATAAGATCCTTCTATCCTCGTACTCTTGTATAAAAACTCTTTCAGCCATAATTCTGCCAATACGTTCTAAATAATGAGATTGGTCATATACTTTCAATAATTCCCGGTAATTGATTGCCTGCAATTCGCAGTCTTCAACAGCTCTAAAGCCAATTTGTGAAGGCTTGTTTGTTAATACACTATGATAGTCGGTAAAAAAAGTATTGTCCGTATAAAATTTAGTTGTTCTTTCTACATCACAGTTATACTCGTATTTTTTAATTGCTCCTTTCTCCAAAAACCAGAGATGGCGACAAAACTTTCCAACTTGGTGTAAATCCTTTCCTTTTCTTAATTGTTTTGTTTTTGCAATACCATTGAATAACAACCATTCATTTTCCGGTATGTTGCCGAAAATAGATTCCAGGAATCTTTTCATCGTATTATTTGAGTTGAAGTGTTTGGCACATTAGTAATACGCCCAATTTCATTTATTTACTCATTATGTTTTCCCGAATGTACATTCTTAATAGTTTTTGGATGCTTTAGTCCTTAACCCTCCCATAGTCCTCTCATAGCCCGCCCACGGAATTGCCACGCTATTACCACGGAATTAGCACGGAATTACCACGCTATTAATTCCGTGCTAATTCCGTGGCAATTCCGTGGTAATTCCGTGGTAATTCCGTGGTAGCTCTATGCACGGGTAATGCCAGCTCCTTAACAGCAGACATCCGAGGCGAGAGGGGAGACGTGAGACCATGAGAAGTGTCACGTGAGACAACAAACAAATTATTAGTTTAGAGTTAGCCATCTTCAATCTTAAACCTTAGACGTTAAACATTAAACTTTAAACCCCTTTAAACCCTTAAACCTTTTCTCTATCTTTCATGCCTGATTACTGCTTATGCGCATCTTTTATTTCATTGTAAGCACCATTGTAACCATCACACTTGTTGTACTGCTTAATATCAAATTAGGTTCAGCACCTCCGGTAGGCAAGTTCCTTAGTCCCCAGCAAGGCTTCTGGCAAAACGCTGAACCGGTGGACCTTGACAGAAATGCATCCATTAAGATTCCCGGTCTGCAGGGGAAAGTAAGAGTGTATCTCGATCACCGGTTAGTACCACACGTATTTGCAGCAAACGACAAAGACGCCTATTTTGTGCAGGGATACCTTCATGCCAAACACCGCCTGTGGCAGATGGATTTCCAGACCAGGGCTGCTGCGGGGAGGTTGTGCGAAGTGCTTGGCAACAATCCGCAGTTGATTAATTACGACCGGCTGCAGCGGAGAATGGGTATGGTTTACGGTGCGGAAAATCATCTGAAGGCTGTCACCAATGACCCGGTGATACAGGAGGAATACAATTCATACACTGCAGGAGTGAATGCCTACATCCATTCGCTTACTGAAGCTTCCATGCCATTGGAATATAAATTATTGGACTATAAACCTGAGGAATGGAGTAACCTGAAAATTGCCTTGTTTGTAAAGCTGATGAGCAGCGACCTTGCAGGACAACAGTATTCGAAGGATATGGCGTTCAGTAATGAAAAGTCCGTGTTTACGAACGCTGAAATGGACCTGCTCTACCCACAGGTGGCTGACTCATTGATTCCAATTATTCCGAAGGGGACAGCTTTTGATGCGCCTTCTATAGTTCCGGTGCAACCGGCATCGGCTGACTCTCTTTATTTCCAAAAGGATACTGTATTAAACCCGGTGCAGGTACCACGCCCGGTAGATATGAATGGCAGTAACAATTGGGCGGTGAGTGGCAGTAAGACAGAAAGTGGTGCTCCGATATTATGCAATGACCCTCACCTGCGACTGACCTTTCCTTCCGTTTGGTACGAAATGCAATTGACAACTCCCACTATGAATGCTTATGGAGTTACTTTTCCAGGCATCCCCGGTGTAGTGATCGGTTATAATGAGAATATTGCTTTTGGCTTCACCAATGCAGGCCGTGACGTGATTGACTATTATAAGATCCGCTTCAGGGATGAAGAAAAAACGGCTTACTGGTATAATGGGCAGTGGGTACCCACTCAATTAAGAATAGAGAAGATCAGGGTGAAAGGAGCTCCTACCATTACAGATACTGTTGCTTACACAGTTTTTGGCCCTGTGATCTACGATAATAATTTCTCCAATGGTGACAGCACCACCACACAGGCACTCGCAATGCGATGGATTGCACATGATCCTTCCGACGAGAGCATGGTATGGTATAAACTTGACAGGGCGAAGAACTACAATGACTATGAAGACGCAATCCGTTATTTTTCCTGTCCTGCTCAGAATATGATCTTCGCTTCTACCTCCGGAGATATTGCCATACGTGAGCAAGGGAAGTTCCCCGCACGCTGGCCCGGGCAGGGCATGTATGTAATGCCGGGAGAGGACAGTTCTTATCAATGGCAGGGCTATATTCCATTCCGGGAAAATCCGCATATTCTAAATCCTCCTGAAGGATTTATACAAAGTGCCAACCAGCGGCCCGTGGATAGCACTTATCCCTATTTTATTCCGGGTGATTACAGCAGCCCGAGAGGAAGATCTATTTACAAAAAGCTGTCGCAGATGCAGAACATCTCTCCTAAAGACATGATGCTGCTGCAATCAGATACTTACAATATTACGGCAGCTGATGCCGTGCCGGTGCTCTTAAGAAATGTCGATGAAAGCAAATTGACTGATACAGAAAAGAAGTTTCTCTCTCAGGTAAAGAGTTGGGATTATTATGAAAGAGCAGAATCAACCGCAGCCACCATTTACCATTGCTGGCTGGATACTCTGAAGAAAATGGTATGGATGGATGAATTTGAGAAGTTCCATGTTCCGGTGGCCATACCTTCCGAAGAACGGTTTGTTGAGCTATTGTATAAAGATTCTGTTTTCAGATTTATCGATAATATAAATACTCCTGAAAGAGAAACATTGTCACAACAGGTTCTGGCTTCTTTTCAATCGGCTGCTGCAGCATTGGTAAAAAAGGAAAACAGGAATGAACTGGTGTGGTGGAAACATAAGAATAGCGAAATACTTCACCTGTTGCGCGAATCTGTGCTGCCCTTTGCACGTACCGGGTTAAAAGTTGGCGGCTGGAACAACAGCATCAATGCACTTACTCAATATCATGGACCCAGTTGGAGAATGGTGGTGCAGTTAACGAAGCCAATACAGGCTTATGGTGTTTACCCTGCAGGAGAGGATGGTAATCCCGGGAGTAAATATTACGACAACTTTGTAGATACCTGGGCCAATGGCAGCTATTATACCTTGTGGATGATGAAAGAGTCGGAAGCAAAAGATAAGAGAGTCATGGCTAAAATAACCTTTACTAACTGATAATATAAACTGATGCGTTTTGTACTGGCTACTTTGTTAACCGCTGCTTTTTCTTTTATTGCCGGTCTATTCCTGCCCTGGTGGAGCATTGCTATTATTGCTTTTCTCATTGCATTGCTGGTGCCTCAATCAAGAGGTTTATCATTCCTGGCAGGATTTACAGGTATTTTTCTTTTATGGGGCCTGCTGGCTATATGGATTGACATAAAGAACGAAGGTATACTCTCGCACAAGATCGCTTTGTTGTTTCCATTAGGAGGATCTTCGTTGGCATTAATTGTCGTTACAGCGTTGGTAGGAGCTATTGTTGGAGGTTTTGCAGGCATGAGCGGTGGCTCACTGCGCCTGCTGCTGAAGTGGTAA
>JBLNAY010000064.1:0-7001 GCA_050259715.1 Candidatus Dadabacteria bacterium | reverse complement strand
TCCTACATCTTTGCCGGTGAGGATGTATTTCTTTGCTACCCCAATAATTATAATCATTACGTAAATTATTACAGGAATACTTTCCAACACGGTGGAGTGAGCCTGGAGGAGATGATTGTACCTGTAGTGCAGATGGTGAGTAAGTAACACCTTGTCCCTCTAAAGGGAGAACTTAGGCGCTAGTGTCTGTATTATAGCTGCTGTGGGTAAAATATATACAGCAAAATAACCTTGCAGCTTACTTTTACATTTTACATTCCTAATGAAGTACACACAAACAACTTTAGATAAGATTAGTAAAATCATTGAGGAGAGCGGGTATATTGTCCGCTATGAGAGGGGTAGTTTCCAGAGCGGGTTTTGCATATTGGAGGAGAAGAAAGTAGTTGTGCTGAATAAATTTTTGCAGTTGGAAGGACGCATCAATACATTAATAGACCTGATACCACAGTTGAAAATAGAGAAAACATCATTGAGCCCGGAAAGCACGAAGTTTTTTGATGACATCATGGGCAGGTACCACGCTTCTGCCGGTGAGCAGGAAAATGAATCTAATTCATAGGTATTCTCTGTCTCCTCCCAATTATAAAGTATAATAGTGGTCCAATCAGAGGTACTAATAGAATCATAAGAACCCAGACCACCTTTAATGCTTTATCCTGAAACTCAGATCTAAGCAGGCTAATAAGAGCTAGTACGGGCAGTAGCAGGCTAAGAACAGAAACCATTGTTGCAATCATGAGAAAAACCGAAGGATCGAAAAGTTCCATAACCACAGTTATAAATTGAAGGTACTCACAAGAGATATAACTAAGAATGATCCTTCGAATTACCTTCCTGAAGAGTAATGCACAAAATAGTAATTCAGCTATACATTTAAGTTACACAGGTAAGGAGTTAGGGTGGTAGATAGGAAGGCTTTTCACTTACTTTTGCTTTTGTGAGTTATCCAAAATTGAAGATCACTCTCCTGGGCACAGGTACCAGCAGTGGGGTACCCATGGTAGCGTGTAGTTGTTATGTCTGTACTTCTACTGACAAGAAAGATAAGCGGCTGCGCAGCAGTATATTAGTGGAATCAGAAAAAACAAGATTTGTAATTGATACCACTCCTGATTTTCGTTACCAGATGCTGAGGGAGAATGTGAAGCGACTCGATGCTGTTTTATTTACCCATCCACATAAAGATCATATCGCCGGTTTAGATGATGTCAGAGGCTATAACTACTTCCAGGATCAGCCAATGCAGGTATATGGAAATCAAATGACCCTGGATGCACTGATGCGGGAGTTTGCCTATGCTTTTGCAGATAAGAAATACCCGGGTGTGCCCAACCTGGAGCTCAATATTATTGACGAACAGCCTTTTAGTATTGGTGATATCCCAATACAACCGGTTATGGTCTGGCACCTCAAGATGCCGGTGATGGGTTTCCGGTTTGGCAATATCACTTATATCACAGATGCTAACCGGATTGAGGACCGTGAGAAAGAAAAGATAAAAGGCAGTAAGGTGTTAATCGTGAATGCCCTTCGTAAAGAAAAACATATTTCTCATTACAATTTGGAAGAAGCGGTTGCCTTAGTACAGGAGCTCGGTATTCCAAAGGCTTACTTCACACATATCTCGCACCAGTTAGGTAAGCATGAAGAAATAAATCCACATCTGCCACCAGGCCTACACCTAGGGTATGATGGCCTGATTATACATGTGTAATCCTCTATAATGTTCTATCAATCTGTTTCTGTACTTGAAACAGGCGCTTCCCTATTATATTTGTACGCACTAACTCTTGCGATATGAATTTTGAAACATCGGAAATAACTACCCATGCAGCGGAAATAGCTCGGGACTTTGCACAACAGAAGATTAAGCCTCATGTTATGGAGTGGGATGAGAAACAGGAGTTCCCCATAGATATCTTCAAAGAATTAGGTAAACTAGGCATGATGGGTGTGCTGGTGCCACATGAATACGGGGGAGCCGGCTTGTCATATTTTGAATATAAAGCAATTATAGAAGAAATAGCAAAGGTGGATGGCTCAATTGGCTTAAGCGTTGCTGCCCATAATTCTTTGTGCACCGGGCATTTGCTGAGCTTTGGAAATGAAGAACAGAAACAGAAATACCTGCCGAAACTGGCAACTGCTGAATGGATTGGTGCATGGGGATTGACAGAACCCAACACGGGGAGTGATGCGGGGAACATGAAATGTACCGCTGCACGTGTCGGAGAAAACTGGGTTATCAACGGTACTAAGAACTGGATCACCCATGGCAGGAGCGGTGATGTGGCAGTGGTGATCTGTCGTACAGGAGAACCAAGAACCAGGGATAATTCAACAGCCTTTATTGTTGAAAAGGGAACACCGGGATTCAGTGGAGGAAAGAAAGAAAATAAGTTGGGAATGCGTGCTTCTGAGACTGCAGAAATGATCCTTGAGAATTGCATAGTACCTGATTCAAACAGGATTGGAGAAGTAGGGGAAGGATTCAAGCAGGCAATGAAGGTTTTAGATGGGGGACGTATTTCGATAGCATCTCTTTCCCTCGGGATTGCGAAAGGAGCATACGAAGCCGCATTGAATTATTCCCAGGAACGACAGCAGTTTGATAAGCCAATAGCTTCTTTCCAGGGGATCTCATTTAAGCTGGCGGATATGTTTACAGAGATTACTGCCGCTGATATGCTCACACTAAAAGCCTGTGATTTAAAGAAGAGGGGTGAACCTGTAACAAAAGTGGCAGCCATGGCTAAGTACTATGCAAGCGAGGTAGCAGTGAAAGTATCTACAGATGCCGTGCAGATCTTCGGAGGCTATGGATATACGAAAGACTTTCCTGTGGAAAAATATTACAGGGATTCCAAGCTATGTACTATAGGCGAAGGAACAAGTGAAATACAAAAGCTGGTAATCAGCAGGGAAGTGTTAAGGGGTTAATTACCAGGGACCAATGATTTTGTCCAGGACACTCATCAGGATGATGGAAGACAGTGCAAAAACTAATGAGAAGATGAATTGCCACTTTCTCTGCTCCTTATCATCTGCATTGCCCATTTGATTTCCTAAAAGGTAGGCCACCCATCCAAGAATGGGTATGACTATAAAGCCTCCCATTATGGTATAAAATATTACCGCACCCAAAGCTTTCGGTACAGCACTGATCCCTGATTCATATTCACTAAAAGGAATGGGGAAGCGGTATACAAAGGCAACAATAGCAGCAAGGGGGAAACAAAGTAGCCATGTCCAAAAGATAGTTTTTAGTGCAGGATTCTTCATGTGCTAATATAAAAAATGGCTTTTATATTACATAATGTGGGTTGCGTCCACTTCCTGCTGTAGCTTTGAAGACTGTATAGCAGTCTATTTTACTTCCTGCATTTGTACCAGCTTATAATAGTAACCCTGTTTGTTAATAAGGTCTTCGTGAGTACCTCTTTCTACTATTTCGCCTTTCTGCAGAACAATGATTTCATCAGCGTGGCGGATAGTAGATAACCTATGGGCGATTACCAGCGAGGTCCTGTTCTGCATCATATTGTTGATGGCATCCTGCACCAGCCTTTCACTTTCGGTGTCGAGGGACGAAGTGGCTTCATCTAAAATGAGGATAGGAGGATTTTTTACCAGCGCCCTCGCTATAGTAAGTCTTTGTCTTTCACCACCACTAAGCTTAGTTCCTCGGTCACCTATATTGGTCTTTAATCCTGCATCCTTTTTAGAAATGAAAGAATATGCATTGGCCACTCTGGACGCTTCGGTTATCTCGTCTACAGTCGCATCCTGCTTACCTAAGCGAATATTGTTTTCTATGCTGTCATTAAAAAGAATGGGTTCCTGGGTAACGATGCTGATCTGGTCCCGAACTGACTTTAATGAATACTCCTTAATATTAATACCATCAATCAGGAGTTCCCCTGAGCTGACATCATGAAAACGGGGTACCAGGTCAGCAAGTGTAGACTTGCCAGCACCTGAAGATCCTACCAGTGCTACGGTTTTCCCCTTTTCAATGGCAAGATTAATATTCTTTAAAACATCAACTCCATCATAAGCAAAAGACACGTTCTTTAACTCAATCCCTGTGTTAAGAGACTCCAGTTTACGTCCATTTACATTATCATCCACTGTACTGGTGGTCCTTAGTATTTCTTCTATCCTTTGAATGGCAGCACTTCCCTTTTGCATATTGCTGAAGGAAGTAGAAAGTGTTTTAGTAGGATTGATAATGTTATAAAATACACCCAGGTAGGTGATCAACAGGGATCCTGTCAATCCAAAACTTTCACTCAGCACCAGTCGTCCCCCAAAAAAGAGGATACATGCAAATATGAGAACCCCCATGAATTCTGAAACAGGAGATGCAAGATCCCGGCGATAGCCAATACGGTTCTTGGCAAGAAGTAATTTGTCATTAATACTAAAGAACCTGTTCTTAAGTAATTGCTCTGAATTAAAAGCTTTTATTACCCTAAGTCCGGAAAGGGTTTCATCTAATACTGATACTGATTCGGAAGAGTGAATAGCCACCTCTGAAGATTGCTTCTTTAGGGTACGTGTAATACGTCCTATGACAAATCCTACAATCGGAATGCACAACAGTACAAATAACGTTAGTTGTACACTGATCACAAGCAAGGTAACCAGGGTAAATACGATAGTTAATGGATCTCTTACCCAGCCTTCCAACGCGCCAACAACAGAACCTTCCACTTCTCCTACATCATTCGTGATGCGGGAAATAATGTCACCTTTTTTCTTCTCGGTGAAGTAGCCAATAGGCAACTGGAGGACTTTATCATATAATTCAGTTCTTAGCCGGTTGACGATCTTGTTCTTTAACGGATTTAATACATAATAAGCCAGGTATAGAAACAGGTTTTTGAAGAAGATGCTAACGATGATCAGCAGGCAAATAATAGCCAGGGTAGCCACCTTGCCCTTGGTATTAATTGTGTTTATAAGGAAGTTCCTGATGTAAGTGACGGCCGGATTTGTAGAAGTCTGGGTAAACCCGCTAATCCCGCTATGTTCACCATTAAAGATCAATTCCAGGAAGGGGAACAGCATACCCAGTGACATTAAGGAGAATACAATGGACAGCAGAATGAAAAGAATATAGAGAAAGGCTTCGCCTTTATATTGAGCTATATATCGAAAGACGCGTGAATACTTCTTCATGTGGCAGCCGCAGCATACAATTGAAAGCAGCAAAGTAAGTAATTTTACCGCCAATTAAATCTTAGATATGCAGGAAGGGAAAAGGCAGAAGCAGGTAGGGGGACTCATACAGGAAGAAATTAATGCCGTCTTTCAAAGAATGGGTTTATCGTTCATACATGGAACAATGGTGTCAGTTTCTTCAGTAAAGGTTACACCTGACCTATTGGAGGCACGTATTTACTTAAGCATTTTTAAGACGGGCAACCCGGAAGAGCAGAATTCAAAAGCTGTTATCGAAAAGATAGAAGACCGGCATTGGGAAATAAAGAAAGAACTGGCCTCCAGGATAAAGAACCAGCTTAGAAGGATTCCTGAACTGAAATTCTTCCTTGATGATACCTTAGATCATGTCTTCAAAATGGAAGAACTCTTTAAAAAGATAAAAGAAGAGGATAATAAAGGTGAAGAAACAGGGGAAACAGATAACAACAAATAAACACTCTTGAATCTTAAGTTCCTCTTTGCATGGCGGTATTTTAAAGCTAAGAAGACAACTAATGCTATAAACATTATTGCCTGGATCAGCATCATTGCAATTATTATAGGTACAGCCGCATTGATACTCGTATTGAGTGTATTTAACGGCTTTGAGGACCTGGTAAAATCTCTCTATTCTTCCTTTTACCCCGATCTGAAGATCTCACCTATTGCAGGAAAGGAAGTGGTGTTGACGCAGGAACAATTACAAAAGATCCGCAGTATAAAGGGAATTACAGCTGTTTCCCTGGTTGTAGAAGAAAAGGCTATGCTCCAGAATGGTGACTACCAGTCGATGATTAACCTTAAGGGGGTTGATCAGAACTACACCAAAGTGACCACTGTAGCTGATCACGTGGTTTATGGAGAATTTAATACAGGCACTGAAGATCGGCCATTGCTGGTGCTCGGTGCTGGGATTGAAAATGCTGTCGGAGTTCAGAGTGACCGTAACCTGTTCCCATTAACCGTTTACCTGCCAAGGAAAGGGGAAGTAAGCCTATCCGATCCATTCCGTTCGTTAAGTTCAGATACAGTCAATACTTCCGGCACTTTTATCATCCAACAAGACTTTGATAATAAATATGTTATCACCAACCTTGCTTTCGTTAAAAGGATGCTTGGAATGAACCCTGATGCCTATGGGGGAGCCGAAATTGCAACAAATCCCAATGTGGATGCCAGTGACATTCAAAAGCAGGTTCAAAAGGTTTTAAATTCTAACTATGCTGTTCAGACCAGGTATCAGCAAAATGCGAGTCTTTACTCCGTCATGAGCATGGAAAAGTGGATTATCTACGCTATTCTTTCTCTAATCCTTATCGTCGCAGCATTTAATATGGTAGGGGCACTCACCATGTTGGTACTGGAAAAGAAGGAGGATATAACGGTACTGCATGCTTTAGGTGCCGATCGAAGCTTTATTAAAAGAGTATTTCTCAATGAAGGACTTCTACTGGCTGTTATTGGTGGCGGATTAGGAATGTTATTGGCCGTTATTATAGGTATTCTGCAAATTAATTATCACCTGGTGCCATTGCAGGGTAGCACCTTTATGATCAGTTACTTCCCTGTGAAGATGCAGTGGAAGGACTTTCTTCTGGTAGGAACGACTGTGATTGTAATTGCTGTTCTGGCTTCTTATATTCCTGCCAACAAAGCTGCTAATCAACAATTTATACTCAGGAGCGAGTAATTGTGGTACGTTCAGACTCTTAAAGAATAAGAGGATTAATAAGGTTTATGTAAGCTTTTGGTAAGCTTTCGGTAAGCTTTTGAAAGGGCAAAAGCTTACC
>JBLNAY010000063.1:0-3296 GCA_050259715.1 Candidatus Dadabacteria bacterium | reverse complement strand
ATAAATGAGAATGTATCACCATCAAATAATCCAAGATCACTAAGCTTCAGGTGCGGAATCACCAGCAAAGCCATAAAAGATAAAGTCATAAATGGTGCAGATAGTTTGGAGCCCAGTTCTTTTGCAGCCTTATCTATCTCCGAATACTTTTCTGCAACAGTATACCCATCATCTGCGCTCATAAGACCTCCAACAGGTAAGGGAAGTACCAACTCGTTTTCACCATTGACACAACTAACCCCTCCTTTGTTTTTGATAACAAGGTTCACAGCGCGGCACAAATTGTCATCATCAACACCAACGGCTACAATATTGTGTGAATCGTGAGCTACAGAAGAAGCAATAGCCCCTTTGTTTAAACCGAAGTTTTTAATGAACCCTTTGGCAACAGGAGCGTCTTTGTACCGGTTCACCACAACAATCTTAAGAATGTCAGTATTTACATTGGATAACAGGACTCCATTTTCCTGTGGAACGCGTAACTGCAGTTTGGGTGTAATCAGTTGCCCGTCCAGGGCTTCAATTACGGCAGCAGATCCTTCCTGCAGCTTAAATTCTTCTGCCCTGAACACAAAGTCTTCGATGTTCTTTGGGGAGCTTGTGAAGTTATTTACAGGAGTGGAGCTACCCTGTTTTATAATGAGAGTGGATCCATTTTCAGCAACTAGTTGACCGTTGATATAAGTACGCACTATTTCGAAGCTGGTAAGATCTTTCACCACAATAAAATCCGCAAAATCGTTTGTCTTCAGTTGGCCGACTTTCAATTTATAATGTTTTACAGGATTAATGCAGGCGGCTTTGAGCACGTTGAAAACATTAATGCCTTTTGCCACTGCTCTCGCGCAGAGCTGGTCAATATGCCCGGCTACTAAACTATCCGGGTGTTTATCATCACTGCAAAACATAATATCGTCAGGATAGTCATTTAGAAGCTCAATAAGGGCTTCAAAGTTCTTCGCTGCGCTTCCTTCCCTTATGAGGATTTTCATGCCGTATTTCAGCTTCTCAAGGGCTTCTTCTTTAGTATAGCATTCGTGGTCGGTAGAAATGCCCGCATTAATATATTGTTTGGCCTGTTCACCCCTGAGACCGGGAGCATGACCATCCACAGGCTTATTAAATTTCTTTGCGGCTGCCAGTTTCTTCATCACTTCCGGATCATGGCTGAGGACACCGGGAAAATTCATCATCTCCGTGAGGTAAACAATATCTTCTCTTTGTAGAAGCTTTTCTATATCGGCTGAACTAATGACTGCACCGGCAGTTTCGAAAACGGTAGCGGGAACGCAACTCGGGGCACCAAAATGAAACTTAAAAGGTACAGTGTTGCCGTCGCGGATCATAAATTCGACACCCCCCAGCCCGCACACATTGGCAATTTCATGCGGGTCGCTGATAGTAGCCACTGTCCCATGAACAACTGCCAGCCGGGCGAATTCTGATGGCACCAGCATGGAGCTTTCTACATGCACATGCGCATCAATGAAGCCCGGAAGAATGTAATCAGTTGATGTGGATTGATCCAGCTCTTTTATCAACACTAATCTTTCTCCTTCAACTTTTAGTTCGGCCGGGTAGATGCGCTGCTGTAGGACATCAACCACGTTACCTTCAATAGTAAACACGTTGTTCATAATTTAAAACTATCAAATTATTCTCTACCGGGTGGCAAAGCATAGTCTCTCCAGTACATTTGTATTACACTGAACGATTTTCATTTATGAGAAAGATTGTTTGTATTTTGTTTGGAATATTATTTCTTCATTACGCAGAATCTCAGGAGCAGTTTAAAGTTAGTTCGGGTATTTTTAAAATTTATAGTTATGCTCCCAATATAATCAAGGTCCTTTTTCAGCCTCGGGGGTATAGTAGAAATGAAAAGATAAGTGATGCTGTTTTACTAAAAGCTTCGCCGATAAATAAACAAATAGCAGTTAGCCAGCATGGCGATATACTTCATTTGCAAAAAGGTTCCATTGATTGTGAGTTAAAATATTCTACCGAAAAAGGGTATAAGGGATTTACTTTCCGTTTAACGGATGGTGAAAAGATCTTTGGTGGTGGAGAAAGAGCACTACCCTTAAACAGGAGGGGTTATAGGTTTAATTTATATAATAATCCATGGTATGGATATGGTGAAGGAGCTGATAATCTGAACTACTCAGTGCCCTTTATTACCTCTTCAAATGGATATGGAATCTTCTTCGATAATCCTGCCAAAGGCTTCCTTGATATCGGCAAGAAAGAACCGGGCTTTCTTCAATATGGCACTTTTTCAGGAGAGTTGAATTGCTATATCATCTTTGGAGATTATCCTCAGATATTGCAATCATACTATAAACTGACAGGTACACAGCCATTGCCACCGAAATGGGCTATGGGCAATTTTATGAGTCGGTTTGGATATACCAGCACAACACAGGTGAAAAATATTCTTTCAAAGATGCAGATGGAGAACATTCCTGTGGATGCGATCATTTTTGATCTTTTCTGGTTTGGCGATAGTATAAAGGGAACACTGGGTAACCTGGAATGGATCAACAGCAAACGCTGGCCGGATCCCAAAAGAATGATTTCAGATTTCAGGAAAGAGGGTATCAATACCATTTTGGTTACCGAGCCTTTTTTTGTTGAGACTTCTAAAAATTACCAGGCATCTAAGCCGTGGCTCGCAGTGGACAGCGCAGGCAGACCTTATTACCTAACGGATTTTTATTTTGGTAAGGGAGGATTGGTCGACATCTTTCGCAATGATGCACAGCGATGGTTCTGGCAATTCTACAAGCGACAGATGGAGATCGGTGTGGAAGGGTGGTGGGGAGACCTGGGAGAACCGGAAAAGCATCCATCCAATCTATATCACAATATGAAGGACTTTGGATTTAAGAGGCTGTTCAGTGCTGATGAAGTACATAACTTCTATGGTCATACGTGGACAAAAATGTTGTACAAGCACTTTGCTCTTGATTACCCTGATAAACGATTATTTAGCCTGAACAGGAGCGGCTTTGCAGGTAGCCAGCATTATAACATTTTCCCATGGACAGGTGATGTAAGCCGCAGTTGGAGTGGGTTCAGGGCACAGTTGCCAATACTCCTGGGTATGAGCATGAGTGGCGTGCCTTACGTGCACAGTGATGCCGGGGGATTTGGTGGAGGTGAGGATGACAATGAATTATATGTAAGATGGTTGCAGTTTGCCGTATTTACACCCATATTTCGTCCGCATGGAACGGCTCTTTATGAGATGGATCCTGCAGCACATAGTTTTCCAAGTGAGCCGGCTTTGATTG
>JBLNAY010000062.1:0-25657 GCA_050259715.1 Candidatus Dadabacteria bacterium | reverse complement strand
GTCCGGCCTATAATCTGCCATCCACCGGGAGACTCCAGCGGATAAATACCGGTTTGTTTCCCGGCTATGCCCACAGAACCTGCCGCTACACTTAGTCTTGGTATGGCCTTCCTTGGAGTGGCGATAACATCATCTACTTCTCCCATGTAAGGAAAGCCGGGCAGGAATCCGATCATGTAAACGCGGTACTTGCCGGCGGTGTGAATGCGAATGATCTCTTCAACAGGAGTTCTTTTTTGTACGGATATTTCTTCCAGGTCAGGGCCAAACTTGTTGCTATAGCAAACAGGAATATTCAGTTGTCTTGCGCCTGATCGATCTTCTTTATCAAGATTTGAAATAATACCGGACACCAATTCTGTTACTTTATCGAAAGCAGTTCTCCCGTTTGAAGCGATACAGATAGGGTCATAAACTACGGTGAGGGTACTGTATGCAGGAATCAAATCAAGGAAGTGATCCTGCTTCAATTCTTTTAATCTTTGGAATAAGAGCAGTACCTGTTCATTTGTCTTTACGTTAATAGTGTCACCAAAGTCAATGGTAATGGCAGAATCTCCAAGTGAGTAGATGGAATATGGTGCCGTACCGTTCATGTTATATTGGCTAAACTAAGCTTTAATTCAGTGAATTGAATAGAGTGGGTAATTAAAAAAGGCCCCTTGCGGAGCCCTTCGTCTCTCCTGTAAACAGGAGCGACTTCAACCAAACGTTTGCCTCAGATTATCGTTGGAATAAATGGGAAAGCTATTAAGCTGGTTTTTGGTGATTTACGTAAGGTTGTTGATTGGCCTACAGCCTTATTAATCGAATCCTTTATATGCTCAATTCTTTGTTTATCGAGTTCATTCTGGCGTTCTCTTTCTTCAATGATCTTCTGCAGGCTGTCAGCTTTCACATTCGTTGTAGGGGTAGTGTTCTCCCCGGAAGTTGATCCAACCGGCTCCAGTTGGCCGGATGCATTCATTACATATTCAGTCCCGGGTTGCCAATCAAAGTAATCATCATAATTCCAATCATAGTCTATATCCCTGTGATATCTTCTTGGCCAGTCGCGGTTCATAATTCTGACACCTTCATTTAGTTTATCCACAACTGACTGGTCAAACAAAATTCTTTTACCAACTGGTACTCTTACTTCTACGATCAAACGCTGGCCCCTGTACTTGCTGTCGCGGTTGATGGCGAATCCACTTCCAAGGTCAAGGATACTATCCCTGGATGAAATGTTATACTGGATCTTGTTGGCCCTCTGGATGGCTAAGGCGCGGCTCGAGCCCCTTGCATAGCGTTGTAGTGTAACAGAGTAAGCCGAATCGTCACTTTTGGCAACTCTCACCTTAATATCGGAGATCTTCATAGAGTCTGCATTCAGGTCCCACCCATTATCTGATTCTATGAACCAGAGATCACCACTATAGCGAACTATTGGCTCTTCTACCTTAACAACCAGTTTTCCATTTGCCGGCTGGCTAATAGGAATCACTTGCTCTACACGGTCACCCCTGTAAAAATCCCGGGCTACAGAAGATATGAGACTGATTATGCAAATCACACCCAGAAACCACAAGCCCGCAAATACCCATCCCAGGTTGTGACGCCTGGTCCTGATCTTCATTATGCGGCGAACCAACCATGTGATGAATGCCACTACAGGCACTGCAAAGAAGAATACGATGGTACCCCAGAAAAAGAAGTATTGCCAAAAGCCATTAAAGAAAAAAGAAGAAATCTGGTCTTTTGCTGAACCAATGGTTACTCCACCCGCAAACAAGAATGAAATCAGGGCTACAAATAATCCAAATGCTATAGAGGCGGCAATGAAAATAAAGAAAGCCTTAAAGATGGTAACAATCACCCGGCCAAAACCGTTGGCTACAGGTCGTGTGGTCTGGTGTACCTCTGTGGCAAACTGCTTTCCCTGTGTGGATGCGAATGCACTTGCCTTTTGTCCAAACTCCTGTGCGGATGTCTTTACCTCTTCTCCCCATGCCTGCATACGGTTCTTAAAGTCCGACATTCCTTCCTGCACATTCTGTTTAATAGTATTTACATCTACCTTTTCTCCTCTCATCTCCATCTTATCATATGGTGTTCTTGCCTCGGGCAGTATAATCCATAATATTATATATGTAATCAGGAAGGTGCCAAAGAAGGATCCGAATACGAAATGAGGGAAAACATCACGGTGAAACATGAAGAACATGCCATTGAGAATTCCAAACAGGATATTCAATAATATAGGTGCGGCGAAGATCAGGCGAAATAACCAGGCTTCTTTATTAAAATAAGCAGCCAGTCCACCACAAACACCACCCAGCATCCGGTCGTCTGGATTTCTAAACAAGCGTTTACCTACTTTGGCAGTTGGCACGAGCGGTTTGGTAGGAAGGATTATCCAGAGCACTATATACACAAGTATCCCGGTTCCTGCACCAAAAACCAACAGTGCAAATAATAAACGAACAATAGCAGGATCAAAGTTCAGGTAGTTGGCTATTCCGGAACATACACCTCCCAGGATCCTATCAGAAGAATTCCTGTACAATCTGCCCCTGGGATGTTTAAATGTGGCAGAGGTGAATGGGTCGGTAGAACCAGTAGTTCCGGTTGTGGAGTCCGGACCGGCTTCTGTTTCTGCAAAATCTTCTACACGGCCCATAGAAGCAATGATCTGGTTCATGTCATCATCTGTTATCGCAGCAGTGCCCTTACGAACTTTATCATTCATTAGCTCAGCCATGCGGCTTTCTATGTCATTGATGATCTCATCACGGCCCTCTTCATTGATAAAATACCGGCGCAGGCTCTCAATATAACGTTGTAAACTCTCATATGCAGTGTCCTCAATTGGGATCACCCGGCCCGATAAGTTTATGTTTATGATCTTTTTCATTTCTATTGTATTTTGGTTGAAGCCCCTGTTTTACCAGGTTTATGAATTAGTATGAGTTGAGTTTGTTAATGCATTTACTCCGTTCGATAGCTCCTGCCAGGTCTGCTGGAGTTCCTGGTAAAATGCCTCCCCTGTTGGCGTTAGGGAGAAGTATTTGCGCGGAGGTCCCGAGTTGCTTTCTACCCACCGGTAGGTGAGCATGCCAGAATTTTTTAGCCTTGTGAGCAATGGATATAGGGTTCCTTCGAATATGTGCAGGTTGGCTGCTTTCATTTCTTCCACTATATCACTCGGGTAGGCCTCACCCCTTCTGATAATGGAGAGAATGCAAAACTCGAATATCCCCTTCCGCATCTGGCTTTGTGTATTCTCTATGTTCATGATTTCTCTCTTTTTTCCCAATCAGCACCTCTCGGTGGGTCATGGATTTTTTGGTTCTCTTAATTGTCAATACAAAACTATGGAGAATTATACTACTATGCAACACCTAGTACCAAATATCTTTTAGAAATAGGTATCATAAAAATGTATATTGTTGTAAATCATAGTTTTATGATCCAAGTGCAGTATTGTGATTATGATCAGCGGTAAAATAGAGTGATAAATGGTTGGAAGCTTTAAGATATGATGTACCTGTTCCCTATCAAGTATTTATAGGATTAGTATAGAGTAAGATGCCCGTTGGTATTGGGTTTGAACGGCTTTAGCAGGGGGTAAAGCCGTTCTAAAGCCGTTCTAACTCCATACAAACCCTATGGTAACTCCATAGAAACGGTTAGGAAAAGCTATTCAGAAGGTTTGGTGTATTCACTTAAGAGGTAGTTAAAAGATAAAGAGAAAAAATATTCAAACCCACTCCTATTAAGATCAACTCTTTTAGGTTTCCATCTTTCTTTTGTATTTTTTACCTATGAAAACGATTATCGTTCCTACCGACTTTTCGGCAGCTGCTGAGAATGCTATGTACTATGCTGCGAACCTGGCACAACAGGTAAATAGCTCTTTATTGTTGCTTCATGTATACCAGATGCCGGTGGGGATGGTGGATATGCCGGTAATGATGGTGTCGGCAGAAGAGATAAAAAAGAATACGGATAAAAGCCTGTTGGAAGCAAAGTCGCTTATTGAAAAGCAGTTTCCCGGCGTGGGCGTGAGCACAGAAAGCAGGCTGGGAGATGTAGTGGATGAACTAAATGATTTCTGCAACTCAAAAGACAATTTGGCTGTTGTGATTGGAACCAAAGGCTTCAAGGGAATTGAGAAATTACTGTTTGGAAATACATCAATTGCCATAATTCGTAACTGTAAGCTCCCGGTGATATCCGTGCCTGCAAAAGCAAAAGTCAATAATCCAAAGAACGCAGTGCTTGCTACCGACCTGGAAAATATTAATGATGTTCCTGCTGAAAAGATCATGGAGCTGGTGCGCTCTCTTAATTTGAAACTGCACCTTGTACATATCAGGTCCGGTAACAAGACCAATCAACATACAGTAGAAGAACTGGCTAATGTACTAAAGGAGATTCAACCCATCTCTCACACCGTTACAGATGAAGATGTAACTCATGGCCTGCAGGAATATGTTGATCAGAATAACATTGATCTTCTCTTCGTAATGCCCCACAAGCACAATTTATACGAACGCCTATTCTTTAACCTGCATACGGAAGGCCTGATACAGAAAATGCCTGTTCCGGTTTGTTGTGTGCAGAAAGACTAAGGATTGTTGAGAAGTTGAGAAGGTTGAGGGATGTTGAGAAGGTTTAGATTATTAGCCTAAACTCTCTAAACTGTCTCAACTCTCTCAACTTTTTAAATTAGAATTCAGCATTCTTCGGTGTGCGGGGGAAAGCAATTACATCCCGGATATTTCCCATGCCTGTAACAAATTGAACCATTCTTTCAAAGCCTAATCCAAAGCCGGCGTGAGGTACGGTACCATAGCGGCGCGTATCGAGATACCACCACATTTCCTCTACAGGAACGTGCATTTCCTGCATGCGGCTGACTAGCTTTTCCATACGTTCTTCCCGTTGAGAACCACCTACAATTTCTCCTATGCCTGGTGCGAGAATGTCCATGGCAGCTACAGTTTTACCATCATCATTTTGCCGCATGTAAAAGGCTTTGATCTCCTTGGGATAGTTAGTAACAATTACAGGCTTTTTAAAATGTTTCTCAACCAGGTAGCGTTCATGTTCACTTTGCATATCAATGCCCCACTTAACATCGTATTGGAATTTCTTCTTCTTGTAATGATTTGATTGGAGTAAGATATCAATGGCTTCCGTGTAGGTGATGCGCTCGAATTTATTGTCAACAACGAATTGCAGTTTCTCTAACAGGTCCATATCGCTCCTCTCATTCTGCGGCTTCTGCTTCTCTTCATCCAGTAAACGCTGCCGTAAGAATTCGAGGTCCTCACGGTTATGCTCAAGTGTGTAGTTGATAATGTATTTAATGAATTCTTCCGCGAGATCAGCATTATCTTCTAAATCATAAAAGGCCATTTCGGGTTCTATCATCCAGAACTCCGCAAGGTGACGGGCTGTATTTGAATTCTCTGCGCGGAATGTTGGTCCGAAAGTATAGATCTCACCAAGGGCGGTAGCGCCTAATTCTCCTTCCAGCTGCCCACTTACAGTGAGGTTAGTAGCTCTTCCAAAGAAGTCCTGGCTGAAGTCAATGCTGTTATCTTCTTTGCGCGGTGTATTATCAAAAGGCAGGGTGCTTACCTTAAACATTTCGCCGGCACCTTCTGCATCACTAGCGGTTATGATAGGAGTGTGCAGGTAAACAAATCCTTTCTCATTAAAGAACTTATGAATGGCAAAAGCTAACGAGTGGCGGATGCGAAATACCGAACCAAATGTATTGGTGCGAAACCGCAGGTGGGCTATCTCGCGCAGAAATTCAAGGCTGTGCTTTTTAGGCTGGAGAGGATATTTTTCTGAATCACTGTCCCCAAGAATTTCCAGTTCATCAGCCTTCAATTCCACCTTCTGACCTTTCCCTAAAGAAGCTACCAGTGTTCCGTTCACCTTAATGGAAGCACTTGTAGTCAAACGTTTAGTTAATTCTTCCGGGAATTTTCCAAGCTCTAATACTACCTGTAAATTATTGTTGGTTGAACCATCATTCAAAGCAATAAACTGGTTATTACGAAAAGTACGTACCCATCCCATTACCGTACATTGCTGGCCTGTAGGTTCTGCATTTAAGAGCTCTTTAATCCTGCTTCTTTTGTTAAACATAGAGAATGTTTTAAAAGTTCTATGAAGCCACTGTCATAGCATTCAAGGGCGCAAAGATAACCGCTGATGTTTCCTATTGCATAAGCTTTTACCAGATTCATTGATAGAATCAACCATAGGGAGAAAAAAATTGGTACAATATTGTAAGGGGATAATGGCAATAGAAATCCCTATGGGAATATTGAAATACCTCGCGATTGATTTCGGGTCGTTAAGGAGTTCTTTATTTGGATTCTCCTGTTTAAGAAAATTTTTGAAATTATCTTTTTAGCTGTATACTTGCAGCGGAAACAGTTGAGAGCTCATACCTTAATTACTCACAACAGCGGTTTTTTTCAAAAACATTCCATTCATAATCAATTAGACGGGCTTTGATAAGCGTCTTTAAATAACACTTCCTATGTACGATATTTTGCAGTTGAACGACATGCTTGTTCCCGAGTTACTTGACATTGCTGAAGAGCTAAAAATCGAAAGCGCTAAGAAACTGGACAAACAGGAATTAATCTACAAGATCCTGGATAAACAAGCTGTCAGCGGAGCACAACATAAGAATGCTTCAACAACAGAAAGACCAAAAAGGAAAAGGATAATTAAGGCTTCTACTTCCAATAGCACAGAAGAAGCTATTGTAGAGGATTCCTCTACTCAACCGGAAGAAGAAGCGAAAAAACATACAAGAAAGGCTCCTATAAAGAAAGAAGAAAAGGCGCCGGTGGAAAAGGCCCCTATAGAAAAGGCTGCTCCAATCAAAAAGGCTCATCGCAAAAGACATGAAGAGGAATCCGAAGCTGAGCCTGTACGGGAAGTAAATCAACAGGAAGAAACAACCCAGCCGGAATTGCCAATGCCGGATGAACAGGAGGAGATGGGAGAAGAGCCAATCATTGAAATACCTGAAAAGGGACAGCAGATTGCAAAATTCTTCCCTCCGCGTCGTGAGCAGATGTTCAATATTGAGTTCGATGGTATTATCCTGGCAGAAGGAGTATTGGAAATGATGCCTGATGGATATGGGTTCCTTCGTTCTTCTGACTACAATTACCTGTCTTCCCCTGATGATATATATGTATCGCCTTCACAGATCAAATTATTTGGGTTAAAGACCGGGGATACAGTAAATGGATCTGTTCGCCCTCCGAAAGAAGGAGAAAAGTATTTTGCTTTATTAAAGGTGGAATCCATCAATGGTAAGAGCCCGGAAGAAGTTCGGGATAGGGTGCCATTTGATTACCTGACACCTTTATTCCCCTTTGAGAAATTAAATCTGTTCACCAGTCCTACGGATTACTCCACCCGTATGATGGACCTTTTCACTCCTATAGGTAAAGGACAAAGGGGATTAATCGTTGCCCAGCCTAAAACTGGTAAAACGATGTTGCTTAAGGCTGTTGCGAATGCCATTGCGGCGAATCACCCCGAATGTTACCTGATGGTAGTCCTGGTAGATGAGCGTCCGGAAGAGGTTACCGATATGGAAAGAAGCGTTAAGGCTGAGGTTATTGCCTCTACCTTTGATGAACCTGCTGAAAAGCACGTAAAAGTATCCACTATAGCCCTCCAGAAGGCAAAGCGCCTGGTAGAGTGTGGCCATGATGTGGTGATCCTGTTAGACTCCATTACAAGGTTGGCACGTGCCCATAATACGGTGGCTCCGGCTTCAGGAAAGGTGTTATCAGGTGGTGTGGAAGCCAATGCAATGCAGAAGCCTAAACAGTTCTTCGGTGCTGCCCGTAAGATTGAAAACGGGGGATCTCTAACCATCCTTGCTACAGCTCTTATAGACACCGGTTCTAAAATGGATGAGGTGATCTTCGAGGAGTTCAAGGGTACGGGTAACATGGAATTACAGCTGGATCGTCGTCTGTCGAACAGGCGTGTCTTCCCGGCCATTGATCTTGTTGCTTCATCAACACGCCGCGATGACCTGTTGCTGGAAAGAGATGTATTACAGCGGATGAACTTACTCCGTGTTTACCTTACCGATATGAATGCTGAAGAAGCTATGAATGACCTGCTCCGCAGGATGCGCGGAACCAAGGACAACAGCGATTTCCTTGCTTCAATGAACGGGTAATAAGCTCACCAATAACTCTCATCGGTGTAATTTTTGTTGGGTTAACCCCAATCAAATTATTATATCTATGGAGATGAGATTATTAAGTATGGTAGCACTGGGCTGCAGCCTTTTGGCAGTAAGCGCTTGTAATAACAGTAGTGACACTGCATCAACAACAGATTCCACCACTACAGACAGTACAGCTACAACAACGGTAACCACCAATAGTAATTATGCTGCTAAAGCGGATTCTATAAGGATCAACAGTGAAGCAGGCAATTATCTTGACTCAAAGACAGGTAAACCCGTTAAGTTGACAATGGATGTGCAGACCGGGAAGGTCACCAATGCAGAAACGGGGCAACCTGTAAACCGTTATGTGGACCGCCGCACCTGGTGGGTATACGGAGGTGAGAACTGGGACACAATAGGTTCTGCCAGACTTGAAAATAACAGTTTAATGTATAGGGATGAAAATGGAAGATGGCTTAATTATGATGAAAGATGGAAAACTGAAGACGAGCGATTGAATAGCTCTGAATCGGGTTCTGTTTCATCAACGGTTACTTCTGATACAGCTACTTCTGTTACAGGTAAGAGTAAGATAAAGACTCCTACAACTAAGATTAAAACAGATAAAGAAGGAACCAAAGTAAAAAAACAATAAAACACATTGTGAATACTACAAATGCTTCCCGGAAGGAAGCATTTTTTCTTTAAACTTGTGCAATTGTGATAGACAGATTACAGGTAAAAGATTTCATTCAGCTGGCAGAAGGACAGATCATCCTTGATGCCCGCTCTCCTTCGGAATACAAACATGCACATATACCCGGAGCTTATAGCTTTCCCTTGTTTACAGACGAGGAAAGAAAAGTGGTGGGTACTACTTACAAGCAACAGAGCCGGGAACAGGCCATAAAAGCAGGTCTTGATTTCTTTGGTCCCAAGATGAGGGGCATGGTGGAAGAGGTGGAAGCATTAATAAGGACATCAGCATTGGAAGGCCTGGATTCTGCTCCAACACTTTATATATATTGCTGGAGAGGAGGAATGAGGAGTGCTGCTATTGGCTGGTTGCTGGACCTGTATGGTTATAAAATAAAGGTGCTTGCAGGAGGCTATAAAGCATTTCGAAACTTTATACTCGACAGGTTTGAAGAAGAATACCCGTTGAGAATTATTGGAGGATATACCGGTTCAGGTAAAACGGAGGTATTAAATACCTTGAAAGATAAGGGAGAGTACATCATTGACCTGGAAGCGATAGCCTGTCACAAAGGTTCTGCTTTCGGGAACATCAATATGCCTCCACAGCCCTCACCTGAGATGTTTGAGAACCAGCTTGGACTTGAACTTTGGAATTTCGGGCACAAGCATGCAACTGGAGGTGTACATTCTTCAGATGCTGAATGTATCTGGCTGGAAGATGAAAGCCAGAGAATAGGAAATCTTAATATACCCACACCGTTCTGGAACAGTATGCGAAGGGCTCCTGTTTACTTTCTTGATATACCCTTTGAGGAACGTCTCCACCACCTCGTAGAAGAATATGGCTGCCTTGATTTTGAAAAACTTAAGGATGCCACTTTTCGTATCAGCAAGAGATTGGGAGGACTGGAAACAAAAACTACATTACAATATATTGACGATAACAATATCAAGGAAGCCTTCCGCATCCTCCTTCACTATTACGATAAATTTTACCTGAAAGGCTTACAGAACCGGGAGAACCTCCCTTCACTGTTGAAAAACATTCCTTGTGAAACTGTTTCAGCAGATAATAGTTCACTGCTATTGCACCAGGAGACTATTAGTTCACACTGAATTTATTATTAAGGTTTTATCTTGCGCCCCCTGGTAAGAATTTCACTAATTAAAGAGAGTAGGAAATGGACGAATTAAAGTACAAGTTGACAGAGTATTCAAAAGGTGGCGGGTGCGGGTGCAAAATAGCACCATCTGTTTTACAGGAGATCATCGGTGATTACAAGGGAGAGCTCTTTAGTGATCTCCTCGTGGGTAATGAAAGTAGTGACGATGCCGCCGTGTACCAGCTGGATGAGAATACAGCCATTGTCTCCACTACGGATTTCTTTATGCCTATAGTTGACGATCCTTACGACTTTGGAAGGATTGCAGCAGCTAATGCTATCAGTGATATTTATGCTATGGGAGGCAAACCCCTCATGTCGATAGCAATACTGGGGTGGCCCGTTGACAGGCTTCCTGCCGAAGTAGCCAAAGAGGTATTAAATGGAGCAAGGGCTATATGCAAGCAATGTAATATACCTCTTGCCGGGGGGCACACCATAGACTCCTCCGACCCGATCTTTGGTTTGGCTGTTACCGGTACTGTTCATCCAAAACAACTAAAACAGAATAATTCTGCTAAGGCGGGAGACTTATTATTCCTTACGAAAGCATTGGGAGTAGGGATACTCGCAACTGCCGTAAAGAGAAAATTAATAAAGGACGAACATTATGCTCCTCTATTGAAACAACTTACTACAGTAAACAGTTTGGGAGAACAATTAGCTAAGTTGGAAGGCGTTCATGCCATGACAGACGTTACCGGCTTTGGAATCCTTGGGCACCTGAGAGAAATGGCAGAAGGAAGTGGCCTGAGTGCTGAACTGGACTATCGTAAACTGAAAAGAGTAGCTGGCGTAGAGCAATATATAGAACAGAAAACAATTCCCGGCGCTACAGCCCGCAACTGGAAGAGTGTCGCAGATAAGGTGCAGATAGCTGATTCTATTGATCAGAAAGAAGCACAAACTCTTTTACCGGATCCACAGACCAATGGCGGTATTCTCATTGCCGTTGATCCGAATATAATTGCAGAAATCAGGCAGCTTTTTGAGCAACAAGGTTTAGGGGAATTCACACAACCAATAGGTAAGCTGAAAGAAAAAACTGAAAAGGTTATTTATGTAAACTAACCTGGAGAAGCTTGTCTATTTTTTCTGAAAGCTTACGGTCTTTGTCAGTTACAATGTCACCTGCATCATGGGTCGATAACCAAACTTCAACGGTGTTCCACACATTCGTCCATTTCGGGTGGTGATCCATCTTTTCGGCTGCCAATGCCACCCTTGTCATAAAGGCAAAAGCTTCACTGAAATCTTTAAATTCAAACTTGCGGTAAAGAGAATTATTTTGTTCCTGCCACATAGAACTGCTGGTTAAAGGTTTACAATAAGAGAGAAAGGTTTCTTACAGGAAAGTTAGATCATTTAGCACATTACCTTCTAAAAAACGAGGTGCTCTTTGTTCCTGATCTTCTCATTTGTCAGTTCCACCACTAATTGAACCGCCTGTATGCTTTTTATAGATTGTACCAATTGGGAAAGGCTTTCGTCTGTTACAAAATCACCCTTAAGTAACCACAGGAAATCAAGATGCTTGAATTCGGGTAACAGGTATTCGCCATCATTCTGGTTATTGTATAAATAATGAACCAGGCAATTAGTAGGTTCAGCATATTCATACACAGTGAAAAAGTATCTCCTGTTCTTTTTAACCAGTTGAATCTCCAGGTCATTATTGTTGCGGAAGTCAACACCCAGGATGTTATTCATCTGCCAGCAGAACTGGTAGTCTTTTACAGGTGCCATTATGCCCAGTAACTTGGTTTCTTCAAAGAAGCCGTCAGTCAGATCTTTGGTGTCCAGTACAAGTTTCATAAGCCGGTTAGCAGGTAAAATACTAAAACTCCACCGAAGATGAAAGCGTTTGATTTCCCCTTATGAATTTCACTACTGTTTTATCGCCTTTTTTGAACTTCCCCAAAGCCTGCATGTAACTCTCCATTGAATTGATCTTTATATCTCCCAATCCTATAACCACATCACCCACCTTTAAGCCCGCCTTTTCTGCCGGCCGGTTCTCACTCACCCCATCCACACGCACGCCCTCACCGCTATAGGTATAATCGGGCATAATGCCTAAGGTGACACTGAAGCGTGCAGTCGTTGATGCCTGGGTATCTCTTGTCTTCGCAAATGCTAATTTGGTTTTATTCCTATCTATCGTTTGAACCAGGTCATTTATGTGCTTAATGATATTGAGTTCCCCTGTATAATTGATCTTATCGGCATCGTCTGTTGGTTTATGGTAATCCTTGTGAAGCCCTGTAAAATAGAAGAGTACAGGTATATTCTTCAGGTAGAACGACATATGGTCGCTCGGGCCGGTGCCACTTGAATCAAACCGGAAGTTCAGATGGTCTGTAAACACCTTATTCGAAGTTGTAGAACTGAATAATTGTCCCCATTCCGGTGATGTGCCATAGCCTCCCAGGGTTACTACGCTGGTTGAATCATTTAACCTACCCACCATATCCATATTGATCATATAATTAATGGTGTTTAGCGGCACGGTGGGATGCTCAGTAAAGTATTTTGAACCGTAAAGCCCTTCCTCTTCACCAGAGAAAGCAATGAATAGGTAATTATTGTTTTTGGCAGCCGATCCTTTTAACAGGCGGGCAAGCTCCATAAGGGCTGCCGTTCCACTGGCGTTATCATCTGCTCCATTATGTATCTGTGGCTGAACGCCCGTATACAGGCTATTACGATCTTCACCCAGGCCCAGGTGGTCAAAGTGAGCACCGAGAACTACGGTTGTAGTCGCACCATTGTCTATCATGCCTATTACATTGCTGCCGGTACGGATCTTCGGTCCAATATCTGTTCTTAGCTTCATATCCACCATGGCTGAAGGATCTTTCAGGTAATTGCGGGCAGCTGCTTTCGTTACGTAAACAACCGGAATGTTAAGCGCTGCCGTCCTGTCTGTGGCCTGGAAGGTCAAACCATCATCAGCTTTTGAAGTATTATAAATGATAAATGCTGTAGCCCCTTTAGCCTGTGCTGCCTTTGCTTTGGTCAACACAGCCGAATACAGGTCGAAATGCGGATTAGAGGCATTTTGCTCCAGCAAATCCTCAACATCAAAGAACCACGGTAATCCCTTTTCCTGTAAAGCAATAGAAGGAAGTCCCTCCACGGTAGCATTAGCTGAGAAGGTGAGTGGGTAAAAGTCTGTATTCAATTGCAGGTTCTTACCATCTATTGTAAAAAAAGTGGTGCTGTTAACCTGTTTGCCTTCATTTACCTGGAAATTCTGCAGGTAACCTTCAGTGCCCGCAGGTTTAAGTCCCTCATTTTTAAAATCTTCACTTATATATACGGCAGCTAACTTTTCTCCGGCAGTTCCGGTGCGTCGTCCTTCTAATTTGTCACTAGCCAGGTATTCAATATGCTTATGGAGATTGGAAAGCACTACAGCGTCTTCGCTGGTGGTACTTTTCTTTGCAACGGTGCAACTAACAAGAAGAAAACAGATCAATAGCCTGTTTAACATGGGTATGTATTTATGATACAGAGCAAAATTATTGTCTATACCACTGTTACCGGTAAAAATTATAACTACCTATTTAAGTTTGGCTTAACCTTATACTAATCTTCCCGAATTCGTAAGTCTCAGCAGGAGAGCTAAACTAACTTTGCGCCGCAACTGGATGGCTAAAAAAACGATACATATTGCATTGGTGGGAAATCCCAATAGTGGGAAAACTTCCCTTTTCAACTGCCTCACCGGCTTAAACCAGAGAGTGGGCAATTTCCCCGGTGTGACCGTTGATAAGAAAACCGGCCATACTTCCATTTCCAATGCCATCACAGGAAATGTCATAGATCTCCCGGGCACCTATAGCCTTTATCCTAAAAGGCTGGACGAATGGGTAAGCTACCGCGTGCTTTTGAACCAGGATAAAGACATCAAAGCTGATGTTTTTGTGGTGGTGGTAGATGCCAGTAACCTGAAAAGAAATCTCCTTTTTTGTTCACAGATCATGGATCTGAAGAAGCCTGTGGTAGTAGCCCTTACCATGGCAGATGTAGCAAAGAGGAAGGGAATCATTATCGATATCCCGGAACTGGAAAGAGAGATGGGTGTTCCCGTCATCTCTGTTAATCCGAGGAAGGGTAAGGGCATTCCACAGATTAAGAAAGTTATAGAGCAGACAGTAACCAATCTTTATAAAGTGCCTGCCAGGGACTTTATCGAGAACAAACAATTAGCCGCAGCCCCGATAGAAGATATACAATCCGTTTTCCCTGGTACCAGTGACTATTCAGCCATCCACTTCCTCATCAACCATGAAGAATTTGAGCTGGCAGATCATCTGCAGGATACCATCGAGAACATCGAACGTAAACACGATTTCAATCCTACAAAGACACAGGCTACAGAGATCCTTCAGCGTTATGCCCGCATCAAGAGAATAATGCAGGTGGCCGTTACAGAACCCGACCCCCAGGAACAGAAGATATTAACCGACAAGCTGGATAACATCTTCCTGGATCGTAAATGGGGTTACCTGGTGTTATTGGCTGTTTTATTCCTGCTCTTCCAAAGTGTGTTCTACCTGGCGCAGTACCCGATGACGTGGATAGAAGAAGCTTTTTCCGTTACCAGCACCTGGTTGTCGCACCTATTGCCCGCGGGCTGGTTCAGTGACCTGGTGATCAATGGGTTCATGGCCGGCTTAAGCGGTATAATGGTATTCGTGCCACAGATCATGATCCTTTTTGGATTAATTACTATCCTGGAAGACAGTGGTTACATGGCCCGTATCAGCTTTCTTACTGACCGGCTTATGCGAACTGTGGGTTTAAATGGAAAGAGTGTGATGCCGCTAATCAGTGGTTTTGCCTGTGCGGTGCCTGCCATCATGAGTGCCCGTAATATCGAAAACAGGAAGGAGCGCTTACTCACCATCCTGATAACTCCTTTAATGAGTTGTTCGGCCAGGCTGCCGGTCTATACCATCCTGATTGCCCTTGTAATACCCAATGTTTACTACTACCATTTCTTTAGCCTTCAGGCGCTGGTGATGATGGGCCTATATCTTTTGGGATTGTTCATGGCCATGCTGGTTTCCTACGTAGCTAAATTCTTCATCCGAAGTAAAGAACGCAGCTTCTTTATCCTGGAATTGCCAACTTATCGTCCTCCAAGAGTTAAGAACATCATAACTGCAATGACCAATAAGGCAAAGATCTTTGTGACGGATGCAGGACGTATCATCATGGTAATCAGTCTTATACTATGGGCATTAAGTTATTTCGGCCCTGCGAAGCGTATGCAGAAGGTTGAGCAAGCATATGTTGAAGCCAAAGCGGCTCATGCGAAGAGCCCCGCTGAAATAGAAACTCAGTATCATGAAGCGAAGCTGGAGAACTCCTTTGCCGGTGTAGTTGGTAAGAGTTTGGAGCCAGCTATCCGCCCATTGGGTTATGACTGGAGAATAGGGATTGCTTTAGTAACCTCCTTTGCTGCCCGCGAAGTGTTTGTCGGAACAATGGCCACACTCTTTAGTGTGGGCGAAACCGATGAAGGCACTATGCTGCGCGATAAATTAAAGCAGGCAAGAAAACGGGATGGCACGCCCTTGTTTACTGTCGCTTCAGGAGTATCCTTAATGATCTTCTATCTCTTTGCCATGCAGTGTATGAGTACTCTTGCTATTGTAAAGAGAGAAACGAAAAGCTGGAAATGGCCTGTCATTCAACTTATTTATATGACAGGCATTGCTTACATCATGAGCTTTTTAGCCTACCAATTGCTGAACTAATCACACTCTATTTAGGGTTCCTAAGATTCTATGCCTCCGTTTTTTCCACCACTACAGCTGTCCCATAAGCCAGTACTTCAGTAATCCCCTGCATAATATCATTGGCCTGGTATCTCATGTTAATGACTGCATTTGCACCTTGTGCTGCCGCATGTTGTATCATCAGGTTGTATGCGTCCATCCTTGTTTTCTCACACAGATCTGTATAGATGGTGATGTTTCCTCCCAATAAAGATTGAAGTCCCCCGGCAATATTTCCGAAGATGCTGCGCGAGCGGACAATTATGCCCCTGACAACTCCAAGATGTTGGGTCACTTTATATCCTTCCAGCCCGGTGCTTGTAGTAACTATCATATATTTTTGCTTTTAAGGTAAATATTATTCCTTTTATGGAAAATATATCAGCTGGATCTCTTTACTATTGATTTGCTGTTAGGTTAGCATAGCTTTTCTATGGAGTTCCCATAGGGTTTGTATGGAGTTTGAACGGCTTTAGAACGGCTTTACCCCCTGCTAAAGCCGTTCTAAACCAATGGCAGCCTGCTTCTTACTCAATGCGTACTCTATAGAAAAGCTTAGGTGGCCTTATAACAAAATGCGCGGTTTATCGTTCTTGAACCGGTGAGAAGGATGCAGCGATCGGAAGTTATTTACCTGTCTGTTTATCTATGACATCAATGGGAGAGAACACCAATCCAATTCAACTGCTTACCAGGCCTGCTCTCCTGTTTATTTTCCTATTGTTTTCCCATTATGTTTTCTCACAGGATTCAACTGCTACTATCAAAGGACTGGTAATAGATTCACTGGAGCAATCACCTTTAGATTCCTGTAAGGTTACTTTATTTACAGGTACTACAACATCAACGGTGTATTCTAACCGGCTGGGAAGCTTCACTTTTAAAGAGGTTAAGATTCGCGATACAATGCTCGTCTCTTTCAGCGCCAAAAAATTCCAGCCTAGTGAACGAAGGTTGACTGCTGTTGGTCCAAACACTTTTGTAGATACCGTGTACATGATCCCGGTTGCGGAACTAATGGAGGAGGTGCGCATTAAAAGCCGGGTGCCTGCCATTGCTATGCGACATGATACCACAGAATATGCAGTGGACTCTTTCCAGCATGAACCGTATGCCATGATAGGCGATGTATTGAAAGACCTTCCGGGTATCGTAATAGATGAAGAAGGAAGAATCACTCATAATGGCAAACCAATAACTGAAATCACTGTAAATGGACAGGTGTTTTACAATAGCGATGGTGCCATTGCTTTAAAAAATCTCCCCGCGGATATTGTCTCCAGGATCCAGGTGATGGATCACAAATCAAAGGAACAGGCGTTCAATGATGTTCAAACGGATGGTGAAACAAAAAGCCTTAATATCAGGCTTAAGCCGGGATTTCAACAGTTTGGCAATGCTTCTGCCGGAGGAGGGACGCGCAATGAAAGGAGTGGAAATATTATGCTCAATGGCATTGAAGATGCCAAACAAATGAGTGTAATGGGTGGTTCCAGTACCCTGGGCCGGAAAAGTTTCGACCCCTCCCATTCACCTCTCATCACTTCAAACGAGAATGCAGGTGCTCATTTCAGTAACACTATCATTAAGGGACTTAATACCAATGCCAATGCGAATTACATGAACAATGCAAACGAACAGGAAACCCGAAGCAGTCTTCAACAGTTCATACGTACCGACTCTTCCTTCACTACGGCATTAAACAGTTCGTCTAAACTGAGGGGTAGCAACTATTCTGCATCCCTGAATTCAACCTTCTCAAAGGATCCTAAGCTGATGATGAATCTAAATGTTTCTTATGCTGGAGGTAAAAACAGTTCTTCTTCTTTCACAGGTTCATCTATCATGGAAAATGGAATTATTAAGACAAATTCGGAACGTTCAACAGGAGCCACCACGGACAACTCCAGTATGAATCTTGACTTCTCTATCAATAAACGATTCAAAAAAGCAGGCAGGGGATTCACGTTGATGGTACGCTCCTCTGCAGGTGATACGCATTCGGATATGCAAAATCGTTCCAACTCTACTTTCTTCACCTTAAATCAAACAAGGGAAGAATTACTGAGGCAACACATTGTTACGGAAGGAAACAACAGGAACATTGGGATTAATTTTTATTATTCCGAAAACCTGCTAAAGAACCTAAGGCTTCAACTATCACATAATGAAGATCTCGCATGGGCAGAAACAAACAAGAAAACATTTAATGTGGATACCATAACAAAGCAGGAACAGGCGGACAGCTCCTATTCCAACCGATGGTCATCCAATAATTACCGGACGAATTCTAATGCATCACTGGCATACACTAATTCAAAATTCAATATAACAGGAGGAGTAAACCTGGTCACAAATAAATCGAAAAGAGCCATTGAAGCAAAAGATAATATTCTTCAGAAACAGCAGAATATCTCACCTTCTCTTTCTGCCATGTACATTCTCAGTAAAACACAGAACCTGCGTCTCAGCTTTTCTACACTGACACAGCATCCTTCAATAGAACAATTGCAACCAATACCTGATAACACCAATCCTTTATTCCTGCGCATTGGTAACCCTGAACTCAAGTCATCATTCCAGCAAAATTATAATCTGAGTTATAACGGCATCTTCAAAGATGGAAAAAACCTTTCAGGTGGATTGAGTTTTTCCCCGGTGTCGAACACAATCGTTAACGCCACTTATTTTGATGAATACCGCAAACGCATTACCCAGTTCATCAACGTTGATGGTGTGTACAATGCGAGAGCAAACTGGAATTACACCCGTATTTTGAAGAGTACTGAAAAATCAGCTCACTGGAGCTCTAATGGGAATGCTTCATTTGGAAGGAATGTGTTCTTCGATAATTCAAGTATGCTATTTACGCGGAATTTTACATTAGGCCAGAATCTCAACTTTAATAAAATGATGTCCGGCAATGGCACTCATCGCTTAAGCGGGAATCTCTCCTTTAATTACCAGCGCACCATTTCTCCCTCTAACTCTAATGGTATTAACAGCCGCAGTATGTACATTACTCCACGGCTGGAATGGTCATACATATTGAAGGGTGTAGGTGAAGTCAGAAGCTCTTATGATGCTACTTTCAATAGTGCCAATTATAAAGTAGGCAGTGGTAACAATGTTAGCTATACGGATCATACATTAATGAATGATGTACGCTATAATTTCACAAAGCGTGCCGGTGCACACAGCAATTTTTCTTACCGTTACAATGGGCGATTCCCGGCTAGTGAAAATCGTAATACTTACCTGTTGAATTTCAGTGTCTTCACACAAGTGTTTAAAAATGGCAAAGGTTTTATCAACTTCTCTGCCAATGATGTACTCAATAGTAACAAAGACTATAGCCGCTCATTCGGGGAGAGTTATATGCAAGAGGTTCAACTTGCCAGGCAGAAAAGCTACTACTCTGTTTTCTTCCAATACAATTGGAGTAAAACAAGCAAGAAGCCTGTAGAAACACAATAATCCCAACATCCATTGTTGAGCAGCCGCTGGCAACCAATGCCACGAAATGCAGTTTTTATTTCGTAAATTAAGGTTCCTAAACCTTTGGTATGAGAACGCTGCTACTGGCATTTATTATGCTATTGACCGGTTTGGCCGCCACCTCGTTCAAAACAATACCTGGTTCAAAACACTTCACTATAATTAAACTGGCTCCCGGTGTATGGACGGCCATTAATAATGATAAATACGGACATGCTATATGCAATGCTGGCATCATTGACCTGGGTGATAAGGCCATCATTTTCGATCCGTTCATGAATATTGATGCGGCTAAAGATCTGAAATTCATCGCAGGTATTTTAACGGGAAAAGAAGCGACCATAGTGGTGAATAGCCATTTTCATAATGACCACATCAGGGGTAACCAGGTGTTCCTGCCGGCGACTATCATCAGCACCGAATGGACACGAAATAAAATTGCTGTGTCGGAACCTAATGAGCTGGCATGGGAAAATGCAAACGCCTCCAAAATATTGATGGACTACAAACAAAAGCTGGCTAAAGCAAGGGGAAGAGAACGGGAGGAGTTGCCTATATGGATTGGATACTATGAAGGAATGTTGTTAAGCAGTCCACTGGTAAAAACTACATTACCCAGTTTTACTTTCGCAGACAGCCTGTGGATACATGGGAGCATCCGCTCGGTGAAACTTGTGGAGTGTAAAGGCGGGCACACACTGAGTGACCTTGTATTAGAGATCCCTTCCGACGGAATTATCTTCATGGGTGACCTCCTGTCGCAACAGCGCCATCCCTATCTTGCTGATGGTAAGTGGAAAAGCTGGATCACTCACCTGCAGAACTTCTATAACAATCCCTCTTACAAAAAGTTTGTACCGGGTCATGGAGAGGTTAGTGGAAAATCGGAACTGAAGACTATGATGGAGTATATCAACCAGCTACATAGCCTTGTGGAGGCACAGGTGAATTCAGGGAAACCTGATTCCGTAATCCGGCAATTACCTATGCCTTCAGTGTACAACCGGTGGAAGTTCGCCCATTTCTACTCAGAAAACATTGAGTTTTTAATTAAAGAAGTACGTAGAGAGGACAATCGCCTTGCCCATTGAACAGTAGTTTGATTCAACATTATTGCTTTTACGTACTTAGCCTGTACTGTTTCTTTCCAGACTTATATCCATATGCGGAATAGTAGAGGATGTACACATAACAGGGCAGCATACAGATAATGAATGCCATAGTGTTTCCAACAGAAGGCAGTTGTTTTAATACACCATACAGCAAAGGAATGAGTGCTCCGCCAGCAATGCCCATGATCAACAGGGCCGACCCGATCTTGGTGAACTTGCCCAACCCTGAAATAGCAAGCGGGAAGATGGCAGGCCACATGAGGGCATTGGCAAGACCTAATAGTGCAATGAAGGTTATAGCAGTATAACCTGTGGATACAAAAACAGCTAAGGTGAACACGATGCCTAAAATAGCCGAAAGCTTTAAAGCGGTTTGCTGCGAAATGATCTTAGGAATGGTGAACACACCGATCACATATCCCACGAGCATGGCCACAAGAGTAAAGGAAGTAAAATATCTCGTCTTGTCTAATGTAATACCAATGGTGCGGCCATAAATCCCAATGGCATCGCCTGCCATTACTTCCACACCAACATAAAGGAAAAGACACAATACGCCTAACAGTAAATGCGGGAACTGAAACACACTTGTTTTTGCAGGGGCATCCGTTAACGACGCTTCCTCTTCTTCTGCTTCCACTTCAGGCAAAGTAGATTTCTTAATAAAAATTGCCAGACCTAACAATACGATTGCAATTACAAGATATGGAACGATGATGCGGGAAGAGAGTTCCTGCAACAGGTTTTCTTTATCTGATATGCTCGTAGCGGTATTGATTTGCCCTTCAATTTTGCTGGCGCCTTTCAACACGATGGCTCCAAGGATCAATGGACTCAGGGCTCCTGCCGTTTTATTACAAATGCCCATAATGCTGATGCGCTTAGCCGCACTCTCTATAGGTCCTAAGATGCTAACGTAGGGATTAGATGCCGTTTGTAATAAGGCAAGCCCGGTGCCCTGTATGAATAAGCCGGTTAAGAACAGGCCAAAGCTGCGGGTGGTGGCAGCAGGAATAAACAATATCGAACCAATAGCCATGATCAGGAGACCGAGTGCCATACCATTTTTATATCCGGTTCCTTTCAGTATATAAGATGATGGAATGGCAAGAAAGAAGTAAGCCATGTAGAAAGCAAACGTGACGAAGAAAGCCTGGATATCGGTTTTCAACTGCAAGGCTAATTTCAAAAAGGGTATCAGTGTTCCGTTCAACCAGGTAACAAAGCCGAAGATGAAGAAGAGTAGCCCGATAATAAACATGGCGCCGATTCCGGAACGGGATCGTTTGTTTTCGGCCTCGTTTCTCAATGGTGCAGTTGATGCCAATGATTGTTCTGCCATAAATGAAAGTTGATGCGGTAAGATACACAAAGGAACTCGGAGAACAGAAAGGACAGCTGAAAATTCTGCTATGCGTTTATCAATAGGTAGAAGCTTGAGAACATTGGTTTTAGTACGGCCGTGAATGGCGGTTGGTCGGAAGTGATATACAATTGATACGCTGTTGATACGGAGTTGACACGCAGTTGAGACGCTGTTAATTCCGTATCAACTCCGTATCAACTGCGTGTCAACAGCGTCTCAACTGCGTGTGCGGGTAATGCAAGCTCCCTGCAGGAGGCTGTAGAACATTCAATGTAGAATATAGAATCTGATATGGGTGTTCGACTCCGATGGAGTCGGTTATACATTTATCATAACTGTATGCTACAGATGTTAGAGTCCTACGGACTCACTGGTAGGGAGAAGCACTGTAATTCAAACCCGACTCCCCGGCAGTCGAACATCTGTAGAAATAAAATAGTGTTTAGGTAAGGACTCCATCGGAGTCCAACCAAAATGAACATTCTTTCACATTGCATGAGCCCCGAATGCAGTATCAAAGGCACTCTCCAGCAACGAACCGGTTTACATCTGCTTGCCCGGGTTCTTCACGTATTTCTCCAGCCATTGGTATTGTTCCCACAGAACATGGAGCAGATTTTCTTTACCCCTGTAACCATGCGCCTCATAAGGAAGGAACACCAGGCGAACGGTTCCGCCATTACCCTTAATGGCATTGAACAAACGTTCACTGTTAATCGGGTAAGTGCCGGTATTGTCATCAGCCTCTCCATGTATCAGCAACAAAGGAGTCTTGATTTTATCTGCATAACTGAAAGGGCTCATATCAAAATAGAGCTGTGGTGCCTGCCAGTAGGTCCGGTCTTCATTCTGAAAACCAAACGGTGTCAATGTACGGTTGTAAGCACCGGAGCGGGCGATACCTGCTTTAAACAAGTTGGTGTGAGCAAGAAGATTTGCTGTCATGAACGCACCATAACTATGACCACCTACAGCCACACGGTTGCGATCACCTACGCCCATTTCTGCCAGCTTGTTAATAGCCGCTTCTGCATTCATTTGCAGTTGCTCAACAAAGTTGTCGTTCGGCTTCTTATCACCTTTTGCAACGATGGGCATTTCGGCATTATCAAAAACAGCATAACCTTGTGTGACATAAAATATGGGAGAGCCGGCGCTGATAGTAATAAACCGGTTTTGTGATCCTCTTACCTGTGCAGCATCCGCCGCAGAATTAAATTCCCGGGGATAAGCCCACATCACCACTGGTAATGGTCCATCCTTTTCTTTATTGTATCCCCTTGGCAGGTAAAGATCGCCGGTTAAGTCAACGCCATCTGAACGCTTGTAAAATACTTTTTGCTTAGTTACTCCCTGCAGCTGGGGATAAGGATTGGTGAAACGTGTCAGCGCCTGCGAAGTATTCGTGCTGAGAGTTCTGATGTAATAATTAGGAACTTCCGACTGTGTCTCTCTCCTCGTAAACAGCTTCAAGGTGGAAGGATCCAAAACATCAACAACAAATTCGTATGTGCCTTCCGCAGACCTCCACACGATATCGTTCTTTTTTGTATTCAGATCAAACTTCGCGAGGAACGGGAGATCTCCTTTAGGCGAAGAACCGGTCATGTTGTTCATCAGGATTTTGGTTCCGTTATCAATGGTTGCAATCACATCGCGACCGAAACTGTTCTTATGTGTTACCGGTGTACCCGGATTATTGTAAGCATCAGTTTCGTTCAGCTCATAAAGCTTTTCCATTAACCCGGAACTGCTGTTAAAACGGCTAAGGCGCGTCAATTGTTTGGAGCGTAAACCTTCTCTTACCAGGGCCAGAGTTGAATTCCCCCACTGTACATCACGATAGCGTGCAGAAGTTTTAAATAGTTGTTTTGGTTGTTCTGTGAATGGAGCTGCTAATGCATAAACCGCGTCATGATATTCTACATTCTTCTTTATTAAACCACTATCCAGCGGGTGGGCCCACACCAGTGTAGCAGGTTCATCATCCCTCCATTCAAAGGAGCGTTCTACATCCTGCGTGTTATCATAGCCACTCGGCGTTCCTTCTGATGAGGGGAGTTGAAATAATTCTTTTACCAGCCTGCCACTCCTGTCCATTACAGCAATGGTTGAAGGGAATCCCTGCGCCGGCACCAGGTAAGAGAAAGGCCTTTTTAATGTGCGGGTGAGGAGGTATTTCTTATCCGGGGAAAGCGAATTGGAAAGGTAAATAGCAGGTTTACCAATGATTGTCTCAACACCATTTTTATTCTCTACTAATTGGGAGGTTGCATAAAACTGGAAAACCTCTTCATCGTAAGGAGACTTGATAAGGTCCTGGTAGGTAGGACTTGGTGCTGCCTTCCCAATACTTTGCTGTACGGTCGGTCCTTTCGGGGTAATCAATTTTTTCGGAGCCGCCACAACCGGTTTTGTTGCAGCTTTATAGATGATGGTATTATCATCTGCCCAGGTATAGGGCATTCCAATTGTACTGTTCACCGGTAGTTTGTTGATCTTCTTTGCAGAATGTGTTGCAAAATCAATAACATACAGGTCTACTCGGGAACCGGTGTTGTTAAGGAAAGCGACCTTCTTTTCACCGGGACTTACCAAAACATTAGAGGCCAGGTAAACGGGTGGCAAACCTGTGATCTTGTACTCTTTACCTGCAGCAATATTCTTAAGTATAAAGTTGTTGACAAATGTCTGCCGGCTCGGTGAAAAGTTCATAGGGTTCAGGCGAAGTCCTGCCACTCTTAATTCCGGCTGCCCCAGTTCTTCTACTGTCGGATAAGAATTTCTTTCCGCTATCAACATCCATTCTCCTTTACTATCTATGGCTGCAGATGGAGTCGGCTTTGCCAACAGGAGATCAACAATATCCTTTGGCGGCTGTTGATAAGAGACGTCATCTTGTGCAGGTGAGTAATAGTAGAAAATGGTAAGAAATAATACCAGGATGGTGCGAGTTGGGGAGTTCATAAACAGTTAATTATTTATATAGTGAATCTAAGGTATAATTTGGAGATGAGCCAATGCCGGGATTTGAAAATGTCAGAAGCATTTTGGATATTACCACTTTGAACAGGGAATTATTAAAAGGAACCCTATTTTCAAATCACCAAATTTTCAAATCGCCAAATCGGCTTCATGAGAAGGATCTTTACCAATCTAACGTTCTGGGTGTTGACCGCCATTACCTGTGGCGTCATCCTGGGCGATGTGGCTCCTGCTACAGCGGTGAAGATGGAACCTATCGGAAAGTACTTTATCGAGATCGTAAAGTTGTTCATCTACCCTTTGATCTTCCTGACAATCACACTGGGCATCTCGGGTATGGGTGATCTGAAGAAGGTGGGCAAAGTGGGAGGCAAGGCTATCATTTATTTTGAAGTAGTAACCACCTTTGCTCTTCTAATTGGGATAGTTGTTGCTCATTTCATTCAGCCTGGAACAGGCGTTGTGCCACATACCGCAAATGCCGACATCAGTAAGTATTCAAAAGGCGCACAGGAGTTTTCATGGTTGGCATTTCTGCAACACAACCTCACTTTACAGGTGTTATTTGTATCTATTCTTGTTGGAATAGTATTGAACCTTTACCACGGGAAATACAAATACATTAACTGGCTTACCATAGCCTCACACTATGTTTTTAAAGGTCTCAAATATGTGATGTACCTGGCACCGCTTGGTGCTTTCGGGGGCATGGCCTACACTATTGGCAAATATGGTATTAAGACGTTGTATCCATTGGCTAAGTTGATGCTGACTGTCTATAGCACCTGTATTCTCTTTGTCTTTGTGGTTTTAGGTGGTGT
>JBLNAY010000061.1:0-25301 GCA_050259715.1 Candidatus Dadabacteria bacterium | reverse complement strand
AAACAGAGAGATTTTCTATGGGCTTCATTAATTCCGGAATGCTTTCCAGCTCATCCAGTAATTCCTTGTAGAGCTTTTTAGCCCCCGGCATACCATCTGCTATCATTTTCCTGAGCACTCCGACTAAAGGTTGCAGGGACAGGATACTATTTAAACTTGAGGATGGGGGTGTATTTGTCGTCATTTTATTCTATTCTGTTCATTCTTTACCTAAACAGTATAGACAACCTACGAGCCAAACTCATGCCGTCGGACAATCTATATTACTCCTTGATTTTCTTAGTGTTTTTTTCTTTAAGCACTACACTGTGGTAATATTTACACACAGGCTTCAGCCCACATTCCTCGCATTTCGGTTTCCGGGCTATGCAAATGTATCTTCCGTGTAAGATCAACCAATGATGAAATTTATGTATGAGTTCCCTGGGAATGTACTTTATCAACTGAAGTTCTGTCTGCAAGGGAGTCTTTGCTTTTACGGTTAACCCAATCCGTGCGGAGACCCTGAATACATGGGTATCTACAGCCATATTCGGCTGTTTATCAATGACAGAGGTAATTACATTGGCTGTTTTGCGCCCTACTCCGGGTAGTTGCACCAGGTCTTCCACCTTCATAGGGATTTCGCCACCGAATTTGCTGGTTACCATGTTCGCCATGCCTAACAGGTGCCTTGATTTATTACCCGGGAAAGAAATGCTCCTGATTATTGCAAATACATCATCATAATTGGCTCTTGCCAAGTCATGAACAGTCGGATATATGGCAAAGAATGCCGGCGTGGTCATGTTGACACGCTTGTCTGTACATTGGGCTGATAAGATGACGGCAACTAAGAGTTCGTAGGGGTTACTGAAGACTAATTCTGTTTCAGCTTCAGGGCGGGTTGTTCTGAAATAATTAATAACAGCATTGAAACGTTCCTGGCGTGTCATTGCTGCTAAGATAGGAGAAAGCTACTTTGAAGGAATAACGATATCCTCTTCTATATGTTTAAGGATGTTTAAAACGATCTCGGTGCGGGGGCTTACCACAAGGGTGTTTAGCCTTTCCATAGATGCTTTTAAAACAGCTAATTTCTCTCGCAGAGTCCAGTCGTTTTTCAGAGCAGCTTCTATTGCCGATGTATCATCGGGAGAAGTCTCTTTGTATAAGTATAATAGTAAATCTTCAGGAGTAAAATTGGGCATAAGCAAAGTAATAAAATTGAGAAAATCAAACGTCCAGTAGTTTGTTTATCAATTCTTAAACGTGCTTTATATATCTATATTGTGTTTTTCCTAATTTTCTTCTTTAGCAGGAGCCTTGACAATAAAGAGATCTTCATTGTCTCTCTTCATCAGGTATTTTTCACGGGCGAACTTCTCAATGGCAGCAGGATTGGTCCGGAGGTCTACTGTAAATTGTTTATTCTCAACTATTTGCTTAGTAAAATAATCCTTACTATGTTCTATTTCCCTCAATTCTTTACTCCTTTGGTACTGGGTAAACATGTCGTTCCTATCAAAGAATAACATCCAGGTGATAAAGAAACCGGTGGCTAAAAAGTATTTGTTACGGAGAAAAGAAGGTATCCTCTTTATTACTTTCATAGAATTAGAAGCTGTATAGAATATAGCTTAAGATAAAAGTATAAAGAAGACACCATCTTTTATATTTTCGGAGCTCTTTATTTTCCGAATTTCAGGTTAGTACCAGGATAATAAGCTGATTCACCCAATAATTCTTCAATTCTTAAAAGCTGGTTGTATTTGGCCATACGGTCGGTACGTGAAGCAGAACCGGTCTTGATCTGGCCACAATTGAGTGCCACTGCCAGGTCAGCGATAGTGGAATCTTCTGTCTCACCGCTCCTGTGACTCATAATAGTGTTGTAGCCATTATGTTGGGCCATGGTTACTGCATTAATCGTTTCCGTAAGTGTACCAATCTGGTTCACTTTCACCAAAAGGCCATTGGCAATATGCTTGTCTATACCTTGTTTTAAACGGGTTACATTGGTAACAAACAAGTCATCACCTACTAACTGTATCTTACCGCCTAATTCTTCTGTAAGCATTTTCCAGCCTTCCCAGTCATCTTCTGCCATACCATCCTCAATAGAAAGAATCGGGTATTGATTAACCCAATTACTCCAGTATTTCACCAGTTCTTCGCTGCTCATAGAGCGATTGTCACTTTTATGGAAAGTGTATTTATTATTTTTATACAGCTCACTGTTGGCTGCATCCATAGCAATAAATACCTGTGAACCTGCCTTATAACCTGCCGCATCTATAGCCTTCAATACCGTTTCAATGGCTTCTTCATTGGAGCCAATGTTAGGAGCGAATCCACCTTCATCACCTACGTTAGTGCTATAGCCTTTCTTTTTCAATACTGATTTTAAAGCATGGAAGATCTCAACTCCCCATCTCAGGGCTTCGCTGAAAGAACTGGCTCCAACAGGCATGACCATGAACTCCTGGAAATCAATTTTGTTGTCCGCGTGAGCACCCCCATTCAGGATGTTCATCATGGGCACCGGCAACGTTTTAGCGTTGGTACCTCCTACATAACGGAATAGAGGTAGAGAGGCTTCTTCAGCAGCAGCTTTGGCTACAGCCAAACTGACGGCAAGAATCGCATTTGCACCGAGCTTGCCCTTGTTTTCTGTTGCGTCAAGGTCAATCATTAATTGGTCGATACCTGTCTGGTCTGCAACATCGTAGCCAAGCAGTTCGGGAGCAATGGTGTCATTCACGTTCTTCACGGCATTTAAAACACCTTTTCCAATGTAAACTTTTTTATCATTATCCCTCAGTTCAACTGCTTCGTGAACACCGGTGCTGGCGCCACTTGGAACGGCGGCACGGCCGATGGCACCTTCATCAGTGATAACATCTACTTCTACTGTGGGATTTCCCCGGCTGTCGAGGATCTGTCTTGCGAATACTTCGGATATGTAACTCATCTTCTAGATTCTGGTTTATTATTAATTAATTCTGGTTCCTTAATCTTTCTTAGTCTCATTATCGAAAGCATTCGTCAGGTAGGTGAACCGGTTTTACCACTGGTGAGGGTTCTGAAGACTTCTTCCAGTGAAATATTTTCGCTCTGCAAAGAAACGATATCAAGATCATGATCAGCCGCTAATTTTTGGATTTGTTTTCTTAACTGTTCCGGCTCTTCTGTTTCAATGCTCCAATTATTTGAGTCCAGCTTTGTTACTGTTTTGGCTGCAGGGAGTCTCCTTAACCATTCCTGTTCCAGCACTTCTTTAAAGCTGACTTTAACCACGTTGGTGACTGAGCGTTTATGCAGGTTCGACAGCTTGTCATCAGCTACTATCTTTCCCCTGTTTATAATGATCACCCGATCACAAATAGCCTCTACTTCCTGAAGGATATGAGAGGAGAAGAGCACCAGTTTATTCCTTCCCTGCTCCTTAATCACCTGCCTTATTTCAACAATCTGGTTGGGATCAAGGCCACTTGTAGGTTCATCGAGAATCAACACTTCCGGGTCGTGCAGCAGTGCGGCGGCTAAGCCAACCCGTTGTTTATAACCTTTGGATAATTGTCCCAGTTTCTTCTTCCTTTCAGGTGACAGACCCACCTGCTCTATCACCTTATTAATAGCGTCCTTTTTATCCGTGATCTTATGTACATCCGCAATAAAGCCAAGGTATTCCGCCACATACATTTCGTAATACAATGGGTTAGATTCGGGCAGGTAACCTATCTTTTTCTTGGCAGCCAGCGGATCGCGGTTAACGTCTATGTCACTCACCGAGATGGCGCCTGCATCTGCCTGAAGGTAACCGGTGATCATCTTCATCGTGGTGGACTTCCCGGCACCGTTAGGTCCGAGAAAACCGACGATCTCTCCCTGTTGTATGGTAAAAGAAATATTATCGACTGCTCTCTGTTCCCCGTAGATCTTCGTCAAATTCTGCACCCGGATGGACATAGTCGTGCAAATTACTGAATATGATTAAAATGAGTGATGATGAAAAGAAAATCAATGAAACGCCAGAAAATTACTGGTGACAGATTGCATAGTGGAATTCAGCTGGCCTAAAATAATCCCGTTTGTGTGAGCACGGAAATATGAAGTTGGGTTAGAGTTAGGTAAGCTTTTGGTAAGCTTTAGGTAAGCTTTTGATAGGGCAAAAGCTATGGTTTAGCTATGCAAAAGCTTACCAAACGCTATAGAAAACCTATGAATTATTGTGAATACAGTCTTTGTGGTATTTTAAATATCATCAAATTCGTATAAGTCATCGATATGTGTACCTGCAGTCATTTCGCAGATAGGCTTTATGAGGCCATCTTTTAATCCATATACCCAGCCATGTAAATGAGGGCGCTGTTCTCTTTTCCAGCAACGCTGAATTATTGTGGTTTTTGCAAGATTGTTCACCTGTTCAATGACATTCAACTCCACCAGGCGGTCTTGTCTTTGTTCTTCATCCTTTATGTTGTCTAATTCTGCTTTATGATGTCTTATCACATCTTTGATGTTTCGCAGCCACATATTCAGCACGGGTTTGTAATCATGGTTGGTTGCAGCAGCCTTGATGCCTCCGCAACCATAATGACCACAAACAATCACGTGCCTGACTTTAAGGTGAGTAACTGCGAAATCCAATACTGCCAGGAGGTTAACGTCTGTATTGACTACAAGATTGGCTACATTGCGGTGAACGAAGATCTCTCCCGGCTCGGTACCGGTGATCTGGTTGGCAGGCACCCGGCTGTCACTGCAACCAATCCATAAAAATTCCGGTGTCTGCAGTGCAGCAAGCGTTTCAAAGAAGTGAGGATCTTTCTTTACCTGTTCGGCTGCCCATTCTTTATTATCTTTTAATAATTTCTCGTATGCCTGCATTTGGTTAAGTTATTTCCGGAGCAAAATTAAGCTTCACAAGCATCCGCACGCCGTTCATTGTAACAACAACTGAAGAGTCGAGATCATCTCAATAGATAATGTGAAGACGTTTATATAGATAAAATATGTCAATGTCTCTAGTTATTTATTAAGTTTAAGGCGGAAACTAAAATCTAGATATCATTATGTCTTATCCTTACCAGATCAAGTCAATGGAAGAATATAAGGAAGCTTACCAGAAAAGTATTGAGCAACCTGAGGAATTCTGGAGTGATGTTGCGAATCATTTTTACTGGAGAAAGAAGTGGGACAAAGTAGTGGAATGGAACTTCACTGATCCGGATGTGAAGTACTTTATCAATGGCAAATTGAATATCACTGAGAATTGTATTGACAGGCATTTGGAAAACCTGGGGGACAAGCCTGCGATTATCTGGGAACCCAACAACCCTGAAGACAGGGTGCGGGTGGTTACCTATACAAGGCTGCACAAGCGCGTATGCCAGTTTGCCCAGGTGCTGGTAAATAATGGAGTAAAGAAGGGAGATCGTGTGTGTATCTATATGGGGATGGTGCCCGAACTGGTATATGCAGTATTGGGATGTGCCCGGATAGGAGCTATACATAGCGTGATCTTCGGAGGTTTCTCTGCTCAAAGTATCGCAGACAGGCTGGAGGACGCCCAGGCAGAATTTATTGTTACCTGTGATGGCGCTTACAGGGGTGATAAAGTAATTCCTCTTAAAAATGTTATTGATGATGCCTTAATAGGAAATAAGCACGTAAAAAAAGTTATTGTGTATACCCGCACCCGCACACCTGTGTCCATGATCAAAGGTCGTGACGTGTGGTGGGAAGATGAGATGGAGCATGCCGAGACACAGGTAGAGAAAGGAAACGTGGTGGAATTCCCCGCTGTGGAAATGGATGCGGAAGATCCGCTGTTCATCTTATACACTTCCGGTAGTACCGGAAAGCCGAAGGGAGTGGTGCATGCCTGTGGGGGATATATGGTGTGGACCAACTACACCTTTGTAAATGTCTTTCAATACAATCGTCCCGATATCTTCTTCTGTACAGCAGATATCGGCTGGATCACCGGGCACAGTTACATTATATATGGACCATTAAGTGCAGGGGCAACAGGAGTGATGTTCGAAGGTATTCCCACATGGCCTGATGCCGGGCGCTTTTGGGATATAGTAGATCGGCATAAGGTGAATATCCTTTATACAGCTCCTACAGCAATCCGTTCCTTAATGGGTTTTGGATTAGAACCTTTGAAGGGTAAAGACCTGTCTACATTAAAAACTCTCGGCACTGTTGGCGAGCCAATAAATGAAGAAGCATGGGAATGGTATCATGAGCATGTAGGGAAAGGCCGCTGTCCTATTGTAGATACCTGGTGGCAGACAGAAAATGGCGGTATACTGATATCGAATCTTGCCGGTGTCACACCTGATAAGCCAACTTATGCTACTTTGCCTTTGCCGGGAGTGCAACCGGTGCTGGTAGATGAAAGCGGAGCGGTAATAACAGGTAATCCTGCAGCGGGTAATTTATGTATCAAAGCTCCGTGGCCTTCCATATTACGAACGACTTATGGTGATCATAAAAGGTGTAAGGAAAATTATTTCACAACTTATCCAAACATGTACTTTACGGGTGATGGTGCCCTCAGGGATGAGGAAGGAAATTACCGTATCACAGGCAGGGTGGATGATGTATTAAATGTGAGCGGTCACCGTATTGGTACAGCTGAAGTAGAAAACGCAATCAACATGCACTCAGGTGTGATAGAAAGTGCGGTAGTCGGGTATCCTCACCACATAAAAGGACAAGGCATTTATGCCTATGTCATTTGCCAGAAATACCACGACAATGAAGACCGGATGAGACAGGATATTCTTCAAACCGTATCACGGATCATAGGCCCTATTGCCAAACCGGATAAGATCCAGTTTGTTAATGGACTTCCCAAGACAAGAAGCGGTAAGATCATGAGAAGGATATTACGTAAGATAGCCGAAGGGGAAGACCAGAACTTTGGAGATACCACAACATTGTTGGATCCGGGTATTGTGGAAGATATCGCAAAATCTAAAGTATAGAGGATTGTCGGATTAATCTTAAGCGGGCATAAATTTCCCGTGAACAAAACAACAAGGAATTGCAGGCACCTGCACCATCTGTATCAGGTGTTAGCCACCCGGTGAGGCGCTCGTCCGGAACCGAGGATCAGCAAGCCCATTGTGATCAGCCAACCAGCGGGATAAGGAATCAACAAAGCTGCCCACCACCAGGACAGGGAAGATCTTCCTCCAAAGCCTCCAAGGGATGAAAAGTAGAAGAGTAAGGCTACTCCTACTGCGATCATCAGGAAGCAAATGAAAAATAACTTGTGGTGACGGTCTTTCCTTAACGAGGTCGAGAGAGCAACAAGCCCACTGCCTAAGGCAACTACAACAGACCCCTCTAATGGATCAATGATACCCAGTATCAGTGCAATAATCCCAGTAACATGAATGAACTTTATCCAATTAGATCTATGTTTCATTTCATAGCTTCTGGTTAGGGAACAAGATAATTAAGAACAGTGCAGTAAAGTAATAGCTTTCTCTATTCATGAACCATGATGGTAATCAGGATTAGCAGCTTCTTGAGACGTTTCACCTGAACAGGAAAACTGCCTGGTTAAATCTGAACCCAGGCTTCATAAAACGAAAAAGGGTGAGCATGTGCTCACCCTTTTCTATCATCCGGGAACAGGTTTATCTCTGTATGTATATTGGTGTACCTACGGGGATATAACTATACAAATCTTCAATGTCGGCTCTCTTCAAGGCAATACATCCATTTGTCCAGTTATTATAACGATCAACCACGAAATCCTCCTTGGGCCAGCAACCATGGATGCCTACTCCGCCCCCGGGCCTTGCCCAGGCAGGAATGAGGCCCATTTGCTTTCTTCGGTTGAATTTATCCAGGCTTTCCCGGGTAGGATAATCGAGACCCATATAACGGTCCCACTTTTCATGATATCTTTTATTAACCACCCGGAAGCTGCCTTCAGGTGTTAAACGGTCACCTTCCATTTTTTTATCATCAAGGGAACTGCTTCCAAAAACCACGGGGTAGGTGGCATACCATCCCTGTGCGTCATAGACGCTTAGTTCGTACTTTGATTTGTCGACCACCAATCTTATCTGGCCATATGGTTTCGACATTGCTTTTTTCCTTGCGATGGTAGTCTTAGTGGGAGCTGTGGTGATGTAAGTGGTCTTGTCAACTGGGGAGTTCTTCATGAGTAACCCACCTCCAGCTAACAAACAGGAAATGAGGATAGTGGCTTTCATAAATATGATCGTAGTGTTTTAGGCGGTTAACTTGTAATGAACGCCAAACTATTTCATTTTATTTTCCCGGTCAGTCCAATTAACTACACATTTACGAAAAAAAAATCCTGCCGATAAAAAGCAGGATTTCGTCGAATGATTTGGATTAAACTTTTACATATGGCTGAAGCGAATACCTATATTATATGGTGTTTGATCGAGTCCTTTTTCCCACATGTTTTGTGAGGCAACAGAGCCATATAATCTTACGGGGCCGAGAGAAAGTTCGCCAATGTAGGAGAGTTTCCATTTACGCAGGTCGAAGTCACTATGGATCTTGTTTTTATGATCGTCTGCATATTTGAGTTTTTCTCTTGAAGAGTAGAGATAGCCGCCACTGACTCCTGCACTGAATCCGAAGCCATTACGCTTTTGATGAGGAGTAAAATTGAAGTTCAGCATTACCGGTACGGTCACATAATCGGCTGCCAGTTTGTTCTTTTCCACATTCCCGTCACCGGAGGTATTATTCAATATTATTCTTGTAGGATTCTTTTGAAAGAGTATATCATTATTTTCAAAGCGGTAGTTGTTCAATTCCGCCCCTAATCCATACTTCAAATTGACATAATGATTAATAAGGTTCAGCTTCTGCATAAACATCCAGATGTTCACGTTGATGGATTTGCCGGTGCGGAGTTTCATTTGATCCTTACCTACACCAGGGCCTACAAATCCTTGAGATTGTGCCGTTGAATAATTGGTGTTATCGGTAACATTAGCAAACCCAAGGTCCACTACCCACCAGTTGGTGCTGATGTTAGGGTTGCTAACCTTAGTTTTCTTCTTTGTATTAATGATCACTTCATGAGTGCGGGAGGTGTCTTTTCCTGCCTTCTTTATGATGATCATGCCACCGACTTTAATCGTATCGGCTTTTTCTCTGCCGGTGGTATCTTTTTGGGCAAAGGAAGCCATAGAGAGGCTGATTGCCACAGTGGCAAGTACAATTGTTTTCATATTCTTCTTTTTTCTGTGATTATTAAAGTTTGACTGCAACGGCACCTATATACAGTTCGTTGTCTGAGTTTGCTGTGCCTATGCCTGTTCTTCTTTCAATGTTGCGTGCAGCTTTTCTTAAGAAACCCTTTATTGATCCTCTACTTCTCGGTTCATCATCAGCGTTAGATACTTCAGGGTTTTGATTCACTGCAACCGCTTCTGAATTATTATACGCAACAGGAGGTTGATTTGTTACAGGAGTAGTGGAAATTGTTTGATCAGGGGATGTATTTAATGCGATAATATTATTGTTCGGTGCGACTTCAATTGGTTGCACTTTGATTACCTTCTGAATTTCAGGAGTATTCTCAACGGTGGCTACCTGGTGATCCGTAGTTGGATTATTAACTACAGTGGTGTGTTCGACTCCTGTAGTTGGTGTGTTATTCTTTGTTGCCGTTTGTTGGGCAATGGTGGATTCGTTCTGTGTATTTGTAACAGTTGGAAGGGTAACCGTTTGTTTCTTTATTGGATCTGTGGTAGTAGTAGCCACAGAATTGTTGTGAACATTCTTTGATGGATAGAATACAAAGAGGATGGCAGCAGTGGCAATTAGAATAATGGCTGCAGCTATTCGCATCCAGGTAGTAAAGCTGATGATGCCTCCACTATGGCGATATAATTCTTTCTTGTTAGGATAAGCAATTACATCTGATGGATCCAGCCTGGTTTGTAAAAGGGAATTGTATTGTAAGAGATAAGCCGCATCGGATTGGAGTTGAGTTTCAACCCGGCTTCTTTCTTCTGTATTCAATTCATTATCGAGGTAAAGCAACAGGTTTTCATCCACGGTCTCACTCTTCATCTGTGAGGACATCAGGTCTTCTTTATTCGCAAAGGTGATTTCTTCTACCGGGAGTTTCGTGCTGAGTAAAATGTCAAGTTCTGATTGAAGCTGTGGATTCTTTTGGAGGAAATCTTCAACCATCCTTTTTTGTTCAGCATTGAGTTCATCATCCATGTAAAGGATGAAGTATTCCTCGTAGTTGCCCAGGTTGATAATATCGTTGCTGTTAAATGACATTTTCTACTTTAACCAGGTACTCTTTTAATTGTAATCTTGCCCGGTGGAGGTACACCTTCACCTGGCTTTCACTGAGGTTCATGATCTTGCCGATTTCTTCATAATTGTACCCTTCATAATCTTTCAATAACACCAAAGACCTTTGAGTTTCTCCCAATCTTGCCAAAGCTTCATTGAGGATAGCCTTTGTATTATTATGGTCTTTTCTGTACACTTTTGTTTCCTCTCTAAACTCATCTTTCAAATAAATCCGTTTCACTTTCCTCAGGTGATCAATCATACCATTATACGCTACAGTAAAAAGGTATGATTTGCTTTTCGCGCTGTCGATCTCGTCTTTATGCCTCCAAAGCTTCTCGAATGCTGTCTGCACCACATCGCGTGCATCCTCTTCGTGGCGCAGGTTCTTTACGATGAACCGGAATACACCATCTGCGTAAAGGTTAACACATTCGTTATATTCTTTTTCGGTCATAAACAGTTGACGCTTGCGGAATTACTCTTGTTATACGTTTAATTTAATTAAAAGTTACACCCGGGAACGGAAATTAATTAAATAAAAAAGAGGGTGGAAAAATGTTTCGCTACTTTATCCCAGAGAATCTCACCATTCAGCCGTGAAGGAGCCTTGCCGGAACACTGGTCGCTTTTGGAGTTAACCTGGGGAGCTTCATGGAAGGCCACCATTGAGGAGCAGGCAATTGTTATAGCTACTATCGCCGTTAAAATGAAACTCTTTGAGAATATAAACGCCTTCATTGCCCTTATTTGAAACATTTGACGTAATCCTCTATGTTTAAGTTACAACTTTTCCGAAGATTTTTTCAGCTAGGGTGATTTTCAATCTACCGGGTCCACCATCCTTAAAAATAGGAACGCTATAAAGGCTCATACGCTGTTGATACACGCTTGATACGGAGTTGATACGGAATTGATACGCTGTTAACTCCGTATCAACTCCGTATCAACTCCGTATCAACAGCGTATCAACTGCCTATACTAATAATACTGTAGCCATAGGATTACCATGAAATATATTCTTTAATGAAATGCCTTTGAAAACTACCTGTGAGTCATTCAATTTGGTAAGTAGTTGATTTTCAGTTTGAAATTTTGTTGAACCACTTATCACAATTGGGATCCCTTACTTCGATCTTTTCTTAAACTTTACAACTCATGCCACTGATCTTTTCTTGCTTTTATATTTGCGCCTTAAATAATGCTATATGAATCAAAAGTTTGTGGACAGGCTATCGAAAGAGATAGAAGAGATCAAAGAATCAGGACTATTTAAGACCGAAAGGATCATTACTTCACCCCAGGGTGCAGAAATCACCGTTAACGGCAAACAGGTATTAAACTTCTGTGCGAATAATTACCTCGGGCTCTCCTCTCATCCCGAAACCATAAAAGCAGCTCATAAATACATTGATTCTCATGGATATGGAATGAGTTCTGTCCGTTTCATCTGTGGCACACAGGACATACACAAGGAACTGGAACGGAAACTGGCTGAATTCCTGGGAACGGAAGATACTATCCTATATGTTGCTGCCTTTGATGCCAATGGCGGCGTGTTTGAACCTTTGTTCAATGAACAGGATGCCATTATCTCTGATGCACTGAATCATGCTTCCATAATTGATGGAGTACGCCTGTGTAAAGCGCAGCGTTACCGGTATGAAAACAACAACATGGAAGACCTGGAGGCAAAGCTAAAAGAGGCATCAGGTGCCCGCAGCCGCATAATAGTAACGGATGGGGTATTTAGTATGGACGGAACGGTTGCACAACTCGACAAGATCTGCGACCTCGCAGATAAGTATGATGCTATTGTGATGGTGGATGACAGCCATGCATCCGGTTTTATGGGTAAAACCGGAAGAGGCACGCATGAGTACAGGGGTGTGATGGGAAGAATTGATATCATTACCAGCACTTTGGGTAAAGCTCTTGGTGGCGCAAACGGAGGATTCACAAGTGGCAGAAGGGAGATTATTGAACTGCTTCGCCAGAGAAGCCGGCCTTATTTATTTTCCAACACTCTTGCTCCTTCAGTTACAGGTGCCAGCATTGCGGTACTGGACTTATTGAGTGAAACCACGGCCCTGAGGGATAAACTGGAGAATAATACCAAATACTTCCGTACTAAAATGACGGAAGCAGGTTTCGATATTAAGCCAGGGGAGCACCCGATAGTGCCGATCATGCTTTATGATTCTGTCCTGGCCTCAAAGTTTGCGGATGCTTTATTGAATGAAGGCATCTATGTTATAGGTTTCTTCTACCCGGTGGTTCCAAAAGGACTCGCCCGGATCAGGGTACAGATCAGTGCTGCGCACGAACAGGAGCATTTAAATACCGCTATCAACGCTTTCACCAAGATCGGTAAGGAACTGGGTGTACTTAAGTGATGTTTTCCTAAAAAGGGTGGTGATGAATCGTTGAAAGTTTGGTTCTGCAAAAAGGCACTGGTTACATTTGCAAAAATTTCCACCGGTTATGCGCTACCTGTCCTTTAGCTTGTTGGTACTCTTATTTATAGGTTGCTCACCTAATAACGTTGATACGGATAACTCTCTTGAAACCTATTTCAAACAGAATCATTCTGAAGGTTGTTTTACCCTTTTCAACAATAGCAACGGCAGGTTTACCATATACAATTTACCGCGTTACAGGGATAGCACCTTTATGCCTGTAGGTACTTTTGATCTCATGGATGCATTAATAGGCTTGCAGACAGGAGTGATCACCAACGACAGCATGGTCATAAAATGGGATGGCAGGGACCGCGGAGTGCCGGAATGGAATAAAGACCTCTCCTTACACCAGGCATTGCAGGTATCTGCCCTGCCGTATTTCCAGGAAGTGGCGAGAAGGCTGGGTAAGGATACCATGCAGTTGTGGTTGGATTCTGTGAAATATGGAAATATGAAAATCGGTGGTGTCCTGGACTCCTTCTGGTTAAACAACTCACTGAAACTTACACCTGATGAAGAAATGGGTTTTGCAAAACGACTTTTTTTTAACCAGTTGCCCTTCTTCAAGAACAACCAGGAAGCTGTAAAAGAGGGTATGTTGATGGAAGATAAACCCACCTACAGGCTGAGTTATCATGCGGGAATGGCCAGGAAGATGGACGGCTCTAACATGGCAACTGTTGTAGGATGGGTGCAGGAGAATCAACATCCTTACTTTTTCATTCTTAATATGGAAACGAAAGATCCTAATGTGGACCTGAAGACTGTAAGGATCACTGTGTTGAAGCAGATTTTGAATCACTTAGGGTATATGCAAGGGAAGAAATAACCTTTTCTTTGGTCTTTGCACTTGTTGCTGGGCTTCTTAGCATATTGTTTGCGTAAATTGAGAAAACAAAGTTTTTGATTATAGAGTTTCAATATCCTGAAGCATTCTGGTTACTGCTATTAATACCAATCTTCTTCCTGCTCTTTTTGTTTTATAAGTTGTGGAAGAAGAAGGTGATCAGGCGGATAGGTGAGAAGCGCCTGGTGGAAAGACTGATAGCGAATCACTCCTCCCGGAAAGAGATACTGAAATTTATTCTCATCGTTCTGGCCTTCGGCCTTGGCTGCATTGGCCTGGCGAATCCACGTATGCCGGATGCCATGTCGCAGGAGCAGCGCAACGGCATAGATGTTCTCATTGGGCTCGATGTCAGTAACAGTATGCTGGCTAACGATGTACCCCCATCAAGGCTGGATAATGCCCGCAGGTTGCTGAATATGATGGTGGATAAGATGCCGAATGACCGTATAGGTCTTCTGCTGGTGGCAGGTCATGGTTACCTGCAGATGCCCCTGAGCACTGACCATGAAGCAGCAAAACTCTTTATTAATACTGCGGGTCCGGATGTAGTGCCGGAGCAGGGAACTTTGATTGGAGATGCTTTGGAAAAGGCAGAATTTGCCTTTGATGAGACTCCACGCTTTAAAACCATTGTTTTAGTTACCGATGGGGAAACCCACGACGAAGATGCTATGACAGTGGCGAAACGACTTGCCCGAAGGGGAGTGATGATCAATACCATTGGTATAGGTTCACCTTCAGGGGCGACTATCATTGATACCGCTACCCATCAACCGAAGACAGATGAAAGCGGGAATGTAGTGGTGTCCCGTTTGAATGAACAACTCCTCAAGGACCTCGCTGCTGTGACCAACGGCCGCTATATCAACCTGGTGCAGCCGGATGTGGCAATAAATGAGTTACTGGATCAATATAAGAATGTAGATAAGAAAGCCCTGGCAGATGTCAACTCACTTAACTACATCTCATTCTACTGGTGGTTTGTACTGCCAATGTTTCTTTTGCTCGCGGTTGAAATGTTTGTACCTGACAAGAAAAAAGTAAAAGAATGAAAACACTATTTGTATCCATATTCCTCCTCTTTACTGCAACTACATGGAGTCAGCCGGAGAACGAAAGCATTGCAATGGGTAATGACCTTTACCGGCAGGGAAAGTTCGGTCCTGCAGAAATGCTGTACCGCCAGGCTTTGAAAATAAATCCGCGCAGCCTGCCCGCTAAATACAACCTGGCAAACGCTTTAATGCAGCAGAAGAAATACCAGGAAGCTATTGGCCTGTATGATGAACTAACCACCGGACCTAATAAGGAAGCACGGGCCGTAGCTTATTATAATGCCGGTGTGGGATATACAAAACAGAAGGAACTGGAAACCAGTATTGAGTATTATAAAAATGCCCTGCGGATCGATCCCGATGACCAGATGGCGCGTGAAAACCTGCAGAAGGCTTTATCGGAGCTGAAAAAACAGCAAAGCTCCAGTAGTTCACAGAATAAGAGTAAGTCTAAAATGAATCCCCAGCAGGCAGAAAACAAGCTGAAACAGCTGGAGCAAAAGGAACAACAGGTGCAAAAAAGACATCAGCAACAGCAGCAGGGTAAAGGGGGTACAAAGGCAAAGGACTGGTAGAACTAAAGGGCTGTATTGTTAGGTTGTTAAATTGTTTTCAAATATCATATAACAGGAAAACAATACAACCATTCACCATTGACCCTTTAACAATATAACCATATAACAATACAACGATACAACAGTACTTTTGTGGCCTATTTGCTCACTATCAACTTCTCAACTTGGAGTATTATTCAGAATCTCTAACCCGGTACACCCGTTTAGCAACCAAAGAAGTAAAGGTTGGCGATTTGCTTTTAGGTAATTACCATCCTATACGTATCCAGACTATGACCACTACGGACACTATGGACACGATAGGTACCGTAGAACAGTCGATCCGCTGTATTGAAGCAGGTGCCGAGTTGGTACGCATTACCGCCCCTTCACGTAAAGAAGCAGAAAACCTGGAGAACATTAAAAAAGAACTCAGGTCAAGAGGTTATACTACTCCATTGGTTGCCGACATTCACTTTACTCCAAATGCAGCAGAAATTGCCGCCCGCATTGTTGAAAAAGTGCGTGTAAACCCCGGCAATTATATAGACAAGAAGAAATTTGAAATCATCGAGTATTCCGATCTGCAATATGCAGAGGAGATTGAGCGGATACATGAACGTTTTACTCCCCTTATTAAGATCTGTAAAGAGTATGGTACTGCCATGCGCATTGGAACCAATCATGGTTCACTCAGCGACCGTATCATGAGCCGGTATGGTGATAGTGCAATGGGAATGGTTGAAAGTGCTATGGAATTCCTCCGCATTGCACGCAATGAGAGTTATCACAATATTGTTCTGAGCATGAAGAGCTCCAATCCGCAGGTGATGGTGCAGGCTTACCGCTTGTTGATAAAAACAATGTTTGATGAATTTGGAGAATGTTATCCTTTGCACCTTGGTGTGACTGAAGCTGGTGATGGTGAAGATGGCAGGATTAAAAGTGCTGTTGGAATTGGCACCCTGTTAGAAGATGGATTGGGGGATACCATCCGTGTGTCTCTTACTGAAGATCCTGAATTTGAGATCCCTGTCTGTAAAGACATAGTAAAGAGATACACGCAATCGAATACCGGTATAATAGATGCCGAAGGAGCCATTGATCAACAGGCGCAGACTGGTTTACAGGAGGTCCCGTCGATTAGCAATCTGCCTTACTCGCCTCTATCCGGATCAGTAGTCAGGAGACCAACATTCCAGGTGGCAAACATAGGTGGAAAGCAGGTGCCAGTGGTGATAGCTGATTTTAGTAAGCTGACTCATATTGGTCCTTCAGACCTGGAAGCAGTTGGGTATTCCTATGATCCGGTGAATGATAAATGGTCAATAAATGATACAGCAGCCGATTACATATTCACAGGCCATAACAGGATCAATTTTGCTCTTCCGGGTACTCTAAAAGTGATCATGTATCCTGCAGCATGGCTGGAAGTTGTTAGTTCATCAACAGGAATTGCAAACCTTCCTGTTTATCCGATCTTTGATGATCTCGGGTATGTGAAATCAGAAGCAAAGAGCAGTGAGATGAACTTTGTTATGATCGATTGCTTCAGTGACGACACCACTATCAATGACTTTACGTGGCTGGATACTCTGGCAAATGATCCTAAAGTTGTCCTGTGCCTGGGTAGTACACGTCCAAATGCTATGCAGGCAGTACGTCGAATGTTCATTGAATTAATGAACCGGCAGGTAAATAATCCTGCAATTCTGATTGTTGACAGCGGCCGGAAAACCGCCGATGAACACCTTGTGCATTATGCAACAGAAGCCGGTGCTTTATTATTGGATGGTATGGGTGATGGAGTTTGTTTTGGTATGACGAGTGAAGCCTATACAGCATTTAATTCATCTGCAACAGGGTTGAGCGGAAGGAGATATTCAGTTGATAGCAATGCCAGTAAGGAAACAGCAGAACGTTTCATCAATAATACTGCCTTTAGCTTATTGCAGGCGACACGCACAAGAATATCTAAGACGGAATATATCAGCTGTCCTTCTTGCGGAAGAACCCTGTTCGATTTACAGGAAACCACCTCCCGCATACGTTCTGTTACTAATCATCTCAAGGGTGTGAAGATCGCCATCATGGGTTGCATTGTTAATGGACCCGGGGAAATGGCGGATGCAGATTTTGGTTATGTGGGCAGTGGTCCCGGCCGGATTACTCTCTATAAAGGGAAGGAGATCGTTAAGCGCAATGTGCCAAGCGAGATTGCAGTGGAAGAATTGATTAACCTTCTAAAGGAGAATGGTGCATGGGTGGAAACGGCCACTCCGGAGCTGACCTGATGTTAATTCTGTAATCAGCACTTATTATTTAATATTTTAGCCTTCTACTAAAATGACTTGTTATGATGTTACTGCGTACCATCCGGTACTTCCTGTTATCAACTATTTTATTTGTATCCGTAAATGTCGTTGGACAGTATAGCCCTTCTGCCCCTATACCTGTAGATCCTAAGGTGAAGATTGGTAAGTTATCCAACGGACTCACTTATTACATCCGTCAGAATAAAAAGCCGGAAAAGAAAGTAGAACTGCGACTCGCAGTAAACGCCGGTTCTATTCTTGAAAATCCATCCCAGCAGGGCCTCGCTCACTTTATGGAGCATATGAACTTCAATGGTTCAAAACACTTTCCCAAGAATGAGTTGGTGAACTATCTGCAAAAGATAGGAGTTCAGTTCGGAGCTGATTTAAATGCCTATACCGGTTTTGATGAAACCGTGTACATTCTCCCGATAACAACAACTGATCCGAAGATCCTCGATGAAGGTTTCACTGTGTTGGAAGACTGGGCCGGTAATAACCTGATGGACAAATCTGAAATAAACAAAGAGAGGGGAGTGGTACTGGAAGAGTCTCGCCTTAGTAAAGGTGCCGGCGAACGTATGCAACGAAAGTATTTCCCCAGGTTGTTTAACGGTTCTCTTTATGCAGAACGTTTACCCATAGGTAAAGATTCTATCCTTAAAACCTTTAAGCCGGAAGTACTGGAAAACTTTTATCGCACATGGTATCGTCCTGATCTCATGGCAGTGATAGTAGTAGGAGATATTGATCCTTCTGTGGCTGAACAAAAGATTAAAGAGCATTTCTCCGGATTCCATAACCCTGTTCATGAGAAGCCCCGTCCGTCAATAACGCAGATCCGTAATCGTGTAAAGCCAGAGGCAATGATAGTGACAGACGAAGAACAGGTGAGCACTGACCTCGAGATATTCAATTTCATCCGACCCGCTAAACTGGAGAAAACATGGGGTGACTACAGGAACAGCATGGTAAAAGAGTTGATGTCCTCCCTAATTAACCAGCGGCTGCAGGAACTTACTCAAAAAGAGAACCCTCCATTTATATTTGGCTACACAGGAATGATTCCTTTCCTGCGTGGCTATGAAGCTTTTGTCAGCTATGCCTCTTTAGGTAATGCCACTTCCAAAGATGCTATCAATGCTCTTATAGGAGAAACGGAGAGAGCCAGGAAATATGGTTTTCTTTCATCAGAATTGGAAAGAGTTAAATCCAGTTATTTAAACCAATTACAGACCCAGTTTAATGAAAAGGATAAATCAGAATCTTCAGGCTATGTCCAATCCTATATAAATAACTTCCTCCAACATCAGCCGATTCCATCAATAGAACAGCGCTATGCTTTTGCACAAAAGCAAATCCCGACGATTACCCTGGAAGAGATCAATAAGATGGCCCGCGAAATGCCTTCAAATGCAAATGCGTTTGCATTAATGATTGCTCCGGCAAAAGCTGCCGCTAAGCTGCCGGCTACCAGTAAATTATTGAGTGAATTAGTTTCCGCAACAAAACAAACGGTAAAGCCATACACCGAGAAAGCGATAGCGGGCAATTTAATGCAGGGTGGTCCAAAATCAGGCACTATTAAATCAGAAACTTCCAACCAAAAGCTCGGTACAACAGATATCCTGCTATCCAATGGGATCTCCGTTACATTAAAGCCAACAACCCTGAAGAACGACCAGGTAATGATGGACGCATGGCGAAAAGGAGGCTTCCAAAAGTTTTCCCTGGCAGATAAGGATAATGCTAAACATGCCGCTCAACTTGTAAATGAAATGGGTGTGCAGAACTTTACACCTACAGACTTACAGAAATTTCTCTCAGGTAAAACTGTTGAAGTTACTCCTTATATCAACGATTATGAAGACGGTATTGAGGGTAGCAGTAGCGTTAAAGATTTCGAGACCTTCCTGCAACTGGTAAACCTATATATTACTCAACCCAGGAAAGATGAAGCGCTGTTTCGTTCATTCATTACAAAACAAAAAAGCCAGCTGCAGTTTTTAAAGGCCAATCCAAGATACTTCTACCAGGATACTATGCTGAAAATCCTTTATAACTCTAATCCCTGGGCACAACAACTTCCAAATGAAGCAGAATATTCCGACATTAAGCTAGATAGGTCCTTTGATATTTATAAGCAGATCTTTGGCAATGCCTATGGACTGCACTTCACTTTCGTAGGAAACCTGGACCCATCTACTGCAAAACCATTATTGGAAAAATATCTCGGTTCCTTACCGGCACAGGAGCAGCAAAATTCGTTTAAGGACAATGGTGTCAGACCTGTGAAAGGAGTTGTAGATGCTAACATAAAAAAGGGAAAAGAACCTCAAAGCTTCATCACTATTGTGTTTTCGGGAGATGCGGACTATACCCCTGAAGAACTCATGCGGTTCAGGGCTATACAGGATGTGCTGAACATCAAAATCATTGAGAAGCTGAGGGAAGAAATGAGTGGTATTTATGGTGGAGGACTTAGCGGCTCCATATCAAAAAGACCAGTCCCTTCTTACATCGTACAAGCCAACCTTCCTTGTGGTCCTGAGAATGTTGAGAAGTTGACCAATGCTCTATATGATCTCATTCGTGATGCACAAACCAATGGTGTTACGGATGTAGATTTAAATAAGGTGAAAGAAACATGGAAAAAACAGTATGAAACAAACCTGCAGAATAATGATTTCTGGCTGACAAATTTGTCAAATGCATGGATTAATGAAACGAACCCGGAGAATATCCTTAATTATGAACAAAGGGTTGATGCCCTGACGAAAGAGGATGTACAAAAGGCAGCACAGAAGTTTTTTAATTTCAACAATGTCGTAAAAGTGGTTTTATATCCTGAATCGGCCAATGTGAAAGAAGGTGTGATCAAAAAACAATTATGATTTCTGTAGAGACGCGATGCATCGCGTCTCTACCTGTCAAGAGAAACAATCAACCCTCGCATCAGCGAGGGTTGATTGTTTAATGAAGGATATTAACCAGGTCACCAATGTCTACCTGTTCCAGGTAAGGACCCAGGTGTTCGGTGGATTGAAAACATTTTAGTTGTTTAATCACCTGCCGGTATTTACTGTAAAATACCTCTATGTAAAAACAATCCAATTGATACAGTATCACCTGTAAATTACCGCAACGTCTTTTAGCTAAATAAGCACCTTCCCGGTACAGCAAATCTATTTGCTGCTGGTCTTCCAATAGGCTGTATTCATAAATGGTTATCACAGGAACCTCCAGTTAGTTTATGGCTTCAAATGATATACCTTAAATGTACTAAGGAGATCTTTCGGAGTTCTTGTTTACTTATCCACTTAGGTGTGTAAAAACAGCCCTTGAAATATAAAAGTCCTGCTTTCGCAGGACTGATTAATTAATTAAATACACCTTGCTCGCTGTCGTTCTCTTTTGGAGGTGGTGGAGGTGGAGGCGGCGGGGGTGGTGGCGGTGGTGGTGCTCCCGGAGGCACCTTCATACCTTTTTTAATTTTATAAGATCCCAAAGGTGCTTTTGGAACAGGCGGTGGTGGAGGTGGTATCGGGCGCTCTTTTACCATTGGTGGAGGTGGCGGTGGCGGAGGTGGCGGACCTACTGATTTATCCTTTTTGTCCTGGGCAAATGCTCCACCGGCAAATCCTATTGCTAACGCTACAATTAAGATTCGTTTCATCATAAATGTGATTTTAGTTAAAGGAGATGCAAAATTTATCCGTTTCCATAACCGTTCATCATTAATTTCCATCCATATAGACAAAATTCTCCATCTGGTAAATAAATGATATACGTATCTCGAAACTGATTATCCCCTACTTTTGCGGCAATTCCAAGAAAATGAAGCTGTCCCATTTATCAGAAACTCTAATTGGCTCAGAAATAGTCAAATTAGGAGGAGAAATCCGTGATCGCATCAGGAAAGGTGAACGCATTTATAATTTCACCGTTGGTGATTTTGATCCCTCTATTTTCCCTATTCCAAAGGAGTTGGAGGAGAACATTATTGAAGCATACCGTGAGCATTTCACTAACTATCCACCGGCAGAGGGTAGTCTTGAACTTCGCAGAGCCATTAGTGCATTTAGTGAAGAACAGCAGGGTTTAAAATATTCTACTGATGAAATCCTCGTAGCCTCCGGAGGTCGTCCTTTGATCTATGCTCTTTTCCGTGCTGTGGTTGATAAGGGCGAAAAGGTAATATATGCTGTTCCTTCGTGGAATAATAATCACTATACTCATTTTGTAGAAGCTGAACACGTGGTAGTACAGGCAAAAGCTGAAAATGCTTTTATGCCAACTGCTGAAGATCTTAAACCACATATCCACGGAGCTGCTTTTCTTGCTTTGTGTTCTCCCCAGAATCCTACAGGAACGACGTTCAGGAAAGAGGAACTGCAGAAGATTTGCGACCTGGTATTAGAAGAAAATAAAAGAAGAGGAGACGGCAAGAAACTTTATGTAATGTTTGACCAGATGTACTGGCATCTTACCTATGATGGCATCAAACATTATGACCCGGTTTCTTTGAATCCCGACATGAAGGAATACACCATCTATATCGATGCTATCTCAAAAGTGTTTGCATCAACAGGTGTTAGGGTGGGTTGGTCTTTAGGACCTTCTACTGTGTTGAATAAAATGAAAGCTATTCTTTCTCATGTCGGTGCCTGGGCTCCGATGCCAGAGCAGAAAGGTGTAACGAAATACCTGGCCCAATCGGGCGACATTCACCGTTACCTTACTCACTTCAAGGCTGAAGTAGAAGAAAGATTAAGACGTATATACGATGGGTTTATCCAGCTAAAGAAGGATGGATTTGCTGTGGATGCAGTAGCTCCAGAAGCAGCTATCTACCTTACAATAAAAATAGATCTTGCTGGTAAGAAAGTGAAAGGTGGTAATGTCTTATCCACACAGGCTGAAGTAACTTCTTTCTTATTGCAGGAGGCTCAATTGGCAGTAGTACCATTTTATGCTTTTGGAGCACCTAAAGATTCTCCATGGTATCGCCTGAGCGTCGGCACTTGCCGTAAAGAGGAAATAGATGAAATGTTGCAAAAGCTTCGTGAAGCTCTAAGTAAGCTGGAAGACTAAGTATTAGTTCTTATTCAGGAGAAAGTAAAAAGGTTTCAGCTCCAGGTCATTTACGGCTTTCAAAATGGATTTTGATTTTTCGGTAATCCTGTTACGCATTACCAATTGATGCACCCGGCAAAACACTTCATTGCATTCAACAGAGTACAAGATGCGATGGAGTGTTTCCAGTTCATGCTCCAGTAGGTGTTCGTTGTAGGCATCACGGTACAATACCAATAAATCACGACTATAGTTTTTCATCTCCACAAACTTTAAAATCCAACCATACCTTTCTTGCTGGGGCAACCACAATTGCTGCCCTTACCAGTGCCCGAGTAATAGTTTTTTGAGCAACCTGATATGATTAAGGCAGTCAAGAACAATGCCATATAAAATAGTCGTTTCATAATCGGATTTCTAAAATAACTACTTTAGAACGGCTTTTAGTATAGATCGCCTCTAAAACCTCGAAAATTAACATGATAGCACCTGCTGCAGCGGCTAAGCCGAGGATACTGGTTGCACCATTAGACTGGGGCCTGGGGCATGCAACGCGATCCATACCCATCATAAGAGAATTAATTCAGCAAGGGTGTGAAGTAATACTTGCGGCAGAGGGGAACCAAAAATTATTATTGCAACAGGAATTCCCCGAATTGACTGTAATAAATCTCCAGGGGTACCACGTGAAATACAGCAGTCACAAATTCCTTTTGCCATTCCGAATTATTGGTCAGCTCCCCAAAATATTGAGGATAATTAAGGAAGAAAACCGGTGGTTGAAGAATGTAATACACGTATACGACATAAATGCCGTGATTTCAGATAATCGCTTTGGACTTTATCATTCTATTGTTCCCTGCGTTTTCATTACCCATCAACTGCTGGTAAAAGTTCATTTGAGATTGCTGGAGAAACTTGTACAGAAAATCAACTATTCTTTTATAAATCGTTTTACTGAATGTTGGATACCTGATTTTAGTGAAATTCCGAACCTCAGTGGCGATCTTTCGCACCCTACAAAACTGCCTTTGATCCCGGTGAAATATTTAGGACCCTTAACCAGGTTTAGTAATAGAAATGAGCCTTCAGCAGGTGGTAATTTGGTTATTCTTTTATCTGGTCCGGAGCCGCAGCGAACCATACTGGAGAAAAAACTATTGAAACAACTGGAATCATATTCCGGCCCTGTGACATTAGTCAGAGGATTACCGGGAGATCATAAGTCTCTCTTTGTACCAGCTCACGTGAGGGCTTACGATCATCTTCCATCCGGACAACTTGAACAGCTGTTATCTGGAGCATCTTTCGTTATCAGTCGTTCGGGCTATAGTACCATTATGGACCTGGTGAAATTAGATAAGAAAAGTATATTAATTCCCACACCTGGTCAGACAGAGCAGGAGTACCTTTCAATACATCTCTTGAATTCTAAATTAGCCCTTTCTATTCCGCAGGATAAATTTCAATTGCAAATGGCTCTTTCAATGGCTGAGTCTTTTCCATACCAATTGCCCGGTAGAATAGATGATAAAAATTTCAAAGGTGTGATTTCCTCCTTTGTTGCTTCATTAACAAGGAATCTAAAGCCTGTTAGTTCAGTTCAATAACAGTTATTCCTATAGCTTTCTTTATTTCGCTTCTTTACAGGCAATTATTAATGTGGGTGAAGACAGGTTCCCTGCATGGCTCCATAAGGGAGCTCCCATAGACCGCGCACGCTATTATCACGCTATTACCACGGAATTAGCACGGAATTACCACGGAATTAATTCCGTGCTAATTCCGTGACAATTCCGTGCTAATTCCGTGGCAATTCCGTGGTAGTTCCGATTACCTTCTATGCGAGAGCTATACCCGCCCCGGGATTTCCGGGTAGAATTGCATAATTATCCGGCTCCTCACATTGGCATATATCTTTGCGGCTTTTCAATGACTAACAACCAGAAAGCACATTTAGCTGTTTTTTGCACGAACCTGTTCTTTGCAGCTAATTATACTTTTATAAAATACATTTCTCCCCTACCTATTGGTCCTTATGCATTAAACATATTCAGAGTTGGATTGAGCATCCTGTTATTCTGGCTCATATGGTTATTCGGAAGTTCATCTGCCGGTATTGAAAAGAAAGACATCGGCCGTTTTATTCTTTGTGCTCTCACAGGAATTGCCATCAACCAGATGTTCTTTATTAAAGGACTGACCATGACCACCAGCATTCATGCTGCTTTACTTATGCTGGCAACTCCCATTGTGGTCACTGTATTTGCCCTGTGGATCCTTGGAGAAAAATTTACTTTTTTGAAAGGTCTTGGACTTTCTCTCGGTGTAGGAGGGGGTTTGTTATTGATCATGCAAAAGGAGAATTCGGGTCACGCTCCCAATCTGATATTGGGAGACCTATGTATTTTAATCAATGCCATTTCTTATTCTATTTACTTTATTCTTGTCAAACCATTAATGAGCCGGTATAGCCCCCTGCATGTGATACGGTGGATCTTTACCATCGGTTTTTTCATGATCCTTCCCGTCGCACTTCCCCAGGTGAAGGAGATCCGGTGGGACTTGATGGACTGGAATCATATAGCAGCCTTGATCCTGGTAGTGATCACAGGCACTTTCCTGGCCTATTATTTCAATGCTTATGGCCTGCAGCATTTAGGTGCAGGTATTACAGG
>JBLNAY010000060.1:0-36965 GCA_050259715.1 Candidatus Dadabacteria bacterium | reverse complement strand
ACACTGGCTGATGAAAAAGGTTCTTCCTGTATGGCGATAATCTTTTCCATGAGTGAAGGGATCTCTTCTTCACTGATGTTTACGGCATGATGTTCAAGGCCATATTTTGTGGCAACTATTCGTGCATATTCCGTTTCATCTTTTTCATATCCGGTGAAGGAAGCGGTAAAGCATTTATGCGTGTATTGTGCTGTACTATTGAGATCACATAAGGCAACTATAGAAGAACTATCTAGGCCTCCACTGAGACTGGTGCCGATAGCAACATCGCTTCTCAGGCGGCGTTTCACAGAAGTGGAAAGCAATTGTTGGAACTGGACGATCGCATCTTCCTCTTTTATATTGTGATTTACATCTATATCCGCATGCCAGTATTTCTCAATGGTCAGTTCCTGTGTAGCAAAAGAATAATAGAGACAACAGGCAGCAGGCAGTTTGTGAATGCGGCTAAAGAAAGTTTCCTGTGGATCGGCGGGATTGGAAGTATATCCAATCGTTAGGAAGTTATACAGCATGCTGCTGTTTACTTCTTTTGATACACCCATTTCCCAAAGAGCTTTCATTTCAGATGCAAAGGCAACAGTGTTATTGAAATAAGAAAAGAAGAATGGCTTTTCGCCCATACGGTCCCTGGCACAAAACAGCTCCTGTTTTTCATCATCCCAGATAGCAAAAGCAAACATTCCATCCAGTTGATGCAGGCAATCTTTTCCAAACGCAGCATAAGCAGCCAGCAATACTTCCGTATCTGAAGTAGTATGAAAACGATAACCCTTTCTTACCAGGTCTTCCTTTAATTCAGGATAGTTATAGATCTCACCATTATACACTATGGTATAGCGATCCAGGTAGTGCATCGGTTGTGAGGCTGCTTCCGTCAGGTCGATTATGGATAAGCGGCGATGTCCAAATGCTACTGTATGGGATTGGTTAGTCCAGTACCCTTCACCATCAGGTCCACGGTGGAGGAGCGAGTTGCACACACGCGTTATCTTTTCCTCGTTGATCCTGCTGCTATCCTTAGTTATGATTCCTACAATTCCGCACATGGTTTAGAATTGGAACGGAAGCCTTGCCACCTCATTTTCCCAGGCCATAAGAAGATTGGCACCTCCAACATCTTTCTGGAATTCCATGGTGAAATATTCCAGGGTATTGATAGATGTATTAACGGGGATATCAAACTTGAAGAGATCCTTTGAAGGATCAGGCTTTAACCCCCAGGTGAACAGATTGCTATTGAAGATGATGGTCCATTTTCTTTCCTGCGGGATACAGTATAAGATGTACCGTCCTTTATTGATCCTTTTATTTTGAATGGTGGCAGGTTGAAATAATTCTATTTCTGTTGCCTCATTTGCTCCTAATCTCCATGGTTCACCGTACTTCAACAACCCACCAAAGATCTTTCTTCCCTGCCTGTGTGGCCGGCTATAAATCACCCGAGCATAAGGAAGTTTATTGGTTTTACCCGTCATCTTCTCAACCGGGTAATCTTCGGGAAAGTAAGTCATATCCATGGGAGAAATATCCACAGGGGAGTAGGGATTGGTAGTTTCATTAGCCACACGGTTGCTATCAGAAACACCCACTCTTTTATGTACCGGCTGATTATTGGTGGTGCTGCTGTCAGTACAGGAGAAAAGTAGTAAGGTTATAGCAATTAGAATGAGAGATTTCATGCCGAAAAAATACATCATTTACATGAGTAAACTTCTGACAGTCAATTGAACAATAAATTGTGTCAATATTTAACAACCATCTGTTGATTTCATTATGATGATCAATCAGGCAAAGTAGACCAATGATGTCCATCTTTTGCTATCAGCGCTTCTGCATCTTCAGGTCCCCATGTGCCGGGAGCATAGTTTGGAAAATCCACCGGTGGACGCATCTCCCATGCCTTGTGAATAGGTTCCACTACCTCCCATGCCGCTTCCACCTGGTCGGCACGCATGAACAATGTCGGGTTGCCTTCAATAACATCTTCCAGCAAAGTTTCGTATGCTTCCGGTGCATTGTTACCATAGGCCTGTGCATAGCTAAACACCATGTCCACGGGCTGTAAAATCATTTGAGGACCGGGTTGCTTTGCCTGGAATCGCAGCTTTATTGACATATCAGGCTGAATAACAATCACCAGTTTGTTGGGCCTCCAGGTTTCTCCTGCTTCTGTTGGGAAAGCATATTTGGGTGCCTGCTTAAACTGTATGGTAATGAGTGTTGATTTGTTATGCAGCGCCTTTCCGGTCCTGACATAAAAAGGAACATTTTCCCATCTCCAGTTCTCTACATAGAATTTCACAGCCGCAAAAGTTTCCACGGGGGAATCAGGAGCAACATTCTTTTCCTGCCTGTACCCTTTTACTTTTTTTCCATCAATCCAACCTTCGCTGTACTGTCCCCTTACGGCATTATCATGTACTTCATCTGGGTACCACTTCCGGATAGCTTTCAGTACATCCAGTTTCTTGTTGCGAATTTCATCGGCTTCAAATGATACAGGAGCTTCCATAGCTACCATGCACAATATTTGAAGTATATGATTCTGAACCATATCACGAAGGGCTCCCGAAACTTCATAATACGAACCGCGAGTTTCGATGCCTATAGATTCGGCTGCTGTTATCTGCACATGATCAATATAATGCCTGTTCCAGAGCGGTTCAAATAAGGCATTGGCAAATCGGAGTGCCAGGATATTCTGCACTGTTTCTTTTCCAAGGAAGTGATCAATGCGGTAGATCTGTTCCTCTTTAAACAGGCGACAGAGCTGCTTGTTTAATTCACGGGCACTTTCCAGGTCATGGCCAAAAGGTTTTTCGAATACTAACCGGGAACGGGAAGAATCAACGGTTAGTTTGGCATTGTGTAACTTTTCAGCAATCACAGGAGCCAGTTGGGGTGCGACGGACATATAAAAAACAATGGAAGCTTTTACTCCCCATTCCTTATCTAACTCGTTTACCCTGTTGCTAAAATTTTTATACGTCTTATCCTTTTGAAGGTCTGCCTGGTGGTATTCAATATGTTCGGCAAAGGATTTCCATTTGTTTTTGATTTCTTCTTTCCTGCGTGAAAACTGAACAATGCCTTTCTTTATAAAGTTGCGGTATTGTTTATCATCATATTCAGTTCTTCCAATTCCAATGATGCGGAATTGCCCGGGAAGGTAATTGTCAATATAGAGATTATAGAGGGCGGGTAACAGTTTTCTGAATGTCAGGTCACCACTTCCACCAAAGATGAAAATGATCGTTGGTTGTTTTTCTGCCTTTGCCATAGATTATTCATTTTCAGGTGTATGCCATTCCGTGTGGAATACGCCTTCTTTATCGATTCTCCTATAGGTGTGAGCGCCAAAGAAATCACGTTGTGCCTGTATTAGATTTGTGGGCAGTCTTTCACTCCGATACGCATCAAAATAAGCGAGTGCACTGCTAATGCCTCCAACAGGAATTCCCGACTTCACAGCTATGCTGATGATGTTGCGAATAGCATATTCTCTTTGCAGCAGGATAGACGCAATAGTGTGATCTAATAAGATGTTAGGTAATTTATCATTAGATGCAAAAACTTTATCCAGCTGGTAAAGAAGTAAGGACCTGATGATGCAGCCTTCCTTCCAGACATTCACCACCTGCGGTAAAGGTATGTCCATATTGTACTCTTCTGAAGCTTTTGACAGTTGGCTTAACCCTTGTGCATAAGCGATCATAAAACAGAAGTAAAGGCAATCCTCCAATTCCTTAATCAATTCTGCTGATGGCAGGTCTATCTTTCCTTTTGCTGTAGGATAAAGTTTAGATGCTTCAATCCGTTGTTGCTTATATACAGAGAGATCCCTCATAGACACAGCCATGTCTATTGTGGGTATAGAAACGGGGATATCCATGGCATCCTGTGATGTCCATTTACCCGTGCCTTTAGAGCCTGCCTGGTCAAGTATATGATCAACCAGGAAATCACCATGATCTTCCGTATCAGTATCGAGAGTCTTAAATATTTCAGCAGTGATCTCGATAAGGTAAGAGTGAAGATTTTCTTTATTCCATTTATCGAAAATTACCTGCATGTCTAAGTTGGTAAAACCGGCAGCGCGTCGCATCAGGTCATAAGCTTCGCTGATCATTTGCATGATGGCATATTCAATACCATTATGAACCATCTTGACATAATGACCTGCCGCGCCATTACCCATGTAGGCAACACAAGGATTTCCATCAGCTTTAGCTGCTACAGCTTCAAGTATAGGCTTAAGATATTGATAGGCTTCTTTATCTCCCCCGGGCATCATACTTGGGCCAAGGCGTGCACCCAATTCACCGCCGGATACACCCATACCAAAGAAGTGAATGCCCTTACCTTGTAAATAGTTGATGCGCCTTTGAGTGTCCTTATAGTAGGAGTTACCGCCATCAATTATGATATCACCCTCTTCCATATAGGGAAGCACATTTTCAATCACATCATCCACCGGTTTACCTGCAGGCACCAACATCATCATTTTTCGGGGCTTTTTAAGTGCCGACACCATTTCCTTCATGTCAATGGTTCCCTTTACCCGGGTACCCGGCTTAGCAGCCGCTTCCAACTTATCTGCCCTTTCCTGCTTAAGGTCAAAGCCTATTACTGCATATCCATTATCAGCTATATTGAGCAAGAGGTTACTACCCATCACTCCAATTCCAATCATTCCGAAATCATAAGAGGCATCCATATTATTACATTCGTTTCGTTGAATCAGCTATTGTTCTTTGTTGCGGTCTTTCCATTCTTGGAGGTCTTCTTGCAGGGTCATTAGATCCATGATGGCAGGTATAACAAGTTACCATTAAAGGCGTAGAGATGGTGATCTTCCCACCCGTGACATTAAAATATTTCTTATTCAGCTTTTCTGTCATTTTCATCATTTCACGAGCCCTTAGCTTATGCTTGTTATCGTCAGAGGCGAAATCGGGATGTTCTTCTCCTTCGCGTCGAACATGGCAAAAATTGCATTTAACGTTTAAAGCAGCAGTGAAATGGTGCATAACGCTATCCAACTGCTTGTCGGTAATGTTTTTGGGTAAGATTTTCAGGTTTTTGTACTTAGGTTCATCTTTCGTAAAGGCCATTGAAACTACCACCAGGAGGATTAAAGAAAAGATTGTAATTGCAGATTTCATCATATCGAAGGTTTGAATTTTAGCTACAATTTATAAAAAAATTCATGCCTCTAAGTTTAGTTGACCGGCAAGCTCCTGCTGTTATCTTAATTTTGATACCAAAATAGAAGCAAATGGCAGATCTGGTCAGGGAGTTTAATGAGTACAGGGAAAAGATGAATGAGGTGATCTTGAGTAAGAATAACCTGGTGATGAAGAGATTATGGAACCTGGATACAAACACTTACGAAGATGGTGCCCTCGACAGGAAGACAAAGGAGATGCTAGGGTTGGTAGCGAGTATGGTCTTAAGATGTGATGACTGTATAAAGTACCACCTGGGTAAAAGTCATGAGTTGGGTGTAACGACTGAACAGATGTACGAGATCTTTGCTGTAGCTGACATTGTTGGTGGTACGATCGTGATTCCACATACCCGGAGGGCTGCAGAATACTGGGAGGAGTTGCAGAAATCATAAAATATTGTAATTAAAGCTTGTTCAGCAGAAATTGACAATAAAGTGATGGTCTATTGATTACAATGCTCTAAATTTCTTTTTTTTACACATAGTAGCTGGAAATAAAACACACAAGAGGGTAAAATAAGTAGCTATATAAAAGCAATTATGTTTGATTTCTCCTCTTGAATATTCATTATGGAAACAATAACCAAAGAGACAAAAAGCCCTGGTTTATCCGCTAAAGATTTTGCAACCGACCAGGAAGTAAGATGGTGTCCCGGTTGCGGCGATTACTCCATATTAGCACAGGTGCAAAAAGTATTGCCAACATTGGGCATTCCCCGCGAGAATATAGCCATCATTTCAGGTATTGGATGTTCTTCCCGCTTTCCATATTATATGAATGTATATGGGATGCATTCGATCCACGGCAGGGCTACCGCCATTGCCAGTGGCTTGAAAGCTTCCCGCCCGGAACTCAGCGTGTGGGTAGTGACTGGTGATGGAGATGGATTGAGCATTGGTGGTAATCATATGATACACCTGTTGCGCCGCAACTTCGACCTGAATGTAATGCTGTTCAATAACCAGATTTATGGTTTGACCAAAGGACAATATTCGCCTACTTCTGAAGAGAATAAGGTGACTAAATCCACTCCTTTCGGTAGCATTGACCATCCATTTAATCCTTCAGCTCTTGCTTTGGGAGCAGATGCGGGTTTTATAGCCAGGAGTATGGATAGGGATCCTAAACACCTGCAATCAATGCTTTTAAGAGCACACGCTCACCATGGGGCTTCTTTCCTTGAGATCTATCAAAACTGCAACATCTTTAATGATGGAGCTTTCGAGATTTTTACAGAGAAAGGTAGCAAAGCAGAAGAGGCGCTTTTCCTTGAACATGGGCAACCACTGGTATTTGGTGCCAATAAAAACAAGGGGATCAAACTGGATGGATTAAGACCAATGATAGTAAACATGGACGAAGGCCATTCTGCAGATGAGTTGTGGGTGCATGATGAAAAGGATATTTATAAGGCGCAAATTCTCACGAGGATGTTTGACGATCCAAGAGTAGAAGGACATTTACCAAGGCCTTTTGGAGTGATCTATGAAACAAACCGCCCAACTTACGAGGATATGCTAGAGCAACAGATCAGCGTAGCAAAACAAAAGAAGCCTGCTGACCTCGATAAGTTACTGAGAGGAAATGAAGTTTGGAACATTGCATAAAATGAATTGATCTTTATATTTGGAAAGCCGCTTAATGCGGCTTTTTATTTGAGAAAGAGTTTTTAAACAGGAAGGTTATGTTGATACACATACACCCGGTGAATCCACAGGAGCGGTTAATAAAACAGGTAGTGGAAGTACTTAAAGAAGGTGGAGTAATCATCTATCCTACTGATACTATCTATGGCCTTGGTTGCGATATTTTTCAACATAAAGCAATAGAGAGAATCTGCCAGATCAAGAATATTCAACCAGGTAAAGCGAGATTGTCATTTATATGTTACGACCTGAGTGATCTGAGTACTTATGCAAAACAACTCGATACTTCCATTTATCGTTCTATTAAGCAACATGTCCCTGGTCCGTTTACATTTATCCTGGAGGCCAGTAAACAAGTACCGAAAATATTAAAGACAAAGAAAGATACAGTTGGAATAAGAGTGCCCAATAATAATATCGCACGATGTATTGTGAAAGAACTCGGGAATCCCATCCTTAGCACTACACTTCCCGGTGATTTCGTTGAAGATTATACAGATCCGGAGATAATGCAGGATCGCTTTGGGAATGTTGTAGATGTAGTGGTTGATGCAGGTATTGGAGGTATGGTGCCATCAACAATTGTAGATTTTACTCTTGGACAACCGGAAATTGTACGGGAGGGGCTAGGAGATTGGTAAGATTGATAGATAATCATTCTTTAATCTTTTGGCGTTGATTATTGAAGAACTTTACAGGTAGTTAACTTTACAATTTTACTAACCATGCGTATACACAAAGAAGGATTTCCTACGCTTATCATAAGCACAATCATTGCGGCAGTAATAATAATTCTTACTGTATTCCTGTTAATGCCCGCTTATCCAATTCTTGGATGGCTGGTATTCATTGCAACAATGGCGTTACTGGTGTTCCTGTTATCTTTCTTCAGAATTCCTGACCGCACCTATACTGAGGGTGAGGATTCGATCATAGCTCCGTGTGATGGAACTGTTGTGGTAGTGGAAGAAGTGCAGCCGGATGAATATTTTAATGATAAACGACTTCAGCTCTCTATTTTCATGAGCCCGTTAAATGTACATGTCAACCGTAATCCGGTAAGTGGAGAGGTGATGTATAGTGAATACCACAAAGGAAAGTACCTGGTGGCATGGCATCCGAAATCATCAACTGAAAATGAAAGACATAGCGTTGTTTATAAATGTGGGGATAAAGAACTCCTGGTAAAACAAATAGCGGGAGCCCTGGCAAAGCGAATAGTAAATTATCTCAAACCCGGAGATAAAGTAAGGCAGGGAGCAGAGATGGGCTTTATTAAATTTGGTTCAAGGGTTGACCTTGTATTACCCCTGGATACGAAGATAGAGGTGAAGATGAACCAGAAGGTTAAAGGAGGAGTAACAGTTTTGGCCAAGTGGTAGGCAATAATTATCTTACTTAGATAATTGCCGGTTATGAAAAAATATCTATTAGTTGCTTTTACTGGTCTGATGACAACAGCAGTAGTAACGGCTACTGTGATAAGCAAAAAACCAGCGACAAAAAGCACAACGAGTAAACATTGTGTGCATAAAATGCATTGTCCGCGTACGTCTGGGGTTGCTTGCTACTAGACTAAAGCCTTCCTCCGGGAAGGCTTTAAAATATCTTAGTGAGTTGTTCTAATGAAGTGACTGTATATGTTGGCTTTACTTCCTGCTCTGCCCCGGTAAAGTTCACATGCACCTGGTCCATGCCTATATTCATAGCACCCATTATATCTACTTCAATACTATCACCGATCATTATGCTGTTCCCTACTTCTGCACCCGATTTCTGCAAGGCGTAATCAAAGATTTCCTTTTGAGGTTTCAGGCTATTAGATGATTCAGATGTAATTATCTGTTGGAAATAATTCTCCAGGCCGGAATTCTTCATCTTACCGAATTGGGTCTTTTCAAAACCATTAGTTATAATGTGAAGACTATAACCTTTATCAATGAGATATTCAAGCACTTCCTTAGTATGTGGAAAAAGCAATGTCCTTGAGGGAAGCAGTTGCAGAAATAGTTCACTGAGTTGACGTGCCAATTCTTCATTTGCTATTTTGAAATCAAGAAGCGTAAGCCACATTCTCTTTATCCTAAGCTCCTCCTGCTTTATGTAGCCACTGCGGTATCGTGCCCACAACTTTTCATTATGATGGAGGTAGTTCTTATAGAATTGATCAAAGTCGTTAATGCCTTTATCAACTAACTTCAGGTCAATATGCAATTGCTCCAGTGTTGCTCTTGCATTGGCGTCGAAATCCCACAATGTATGGTCAAGGTCAAAAAACAGGTGTTGATACTTCATGAAGGCTTACCCGAAGGAATTAGATTTGTAAAAGACTTCAAAAATAAGATAAAATGAATGCTGTCATTACAGGTGCATCGAGAGGAATAGGGAAAGCTGTAGCTGAGATCTTTGCCCTTCATGGTTATAATCTTTACCTGTGTTCTCAAAATGAAAGCAATCTTTTGAAAGCGATAGAAGAGTTGAAGACTTCTTATACGAATGTAACTATTGACGGGAAAGCTATGGACTTGGGAAACAAAGAAGAGGCAAACTTATTTGGTGAATGGGTGATCAATAATACTGAGGGCGTTGATGTGCTGGTAAATAATGCTGGAAGTTTTATACAAGGCAATGTTTCTGATGAGCCGGATGGTGTGTTGGAGGAGATGCTGAAAGTGAACCTTATGAGCGCTTATTATACTACTAGGGCTATTCTTCCATCTATGAAAGCTAACAGGAGTGGGCATATATTTACTTTATGTTCCATTGCCAGCCTTGATGCGTATCCGGGTGGAGGAGCTTATAGCATAAGCAAGTTTGCTTTACTTGGATTTACAAAAAATCTCCGGAATGAACTTAAGGAGGAGGGTATAAAAGTAACTGCTGTTATACCCGGTGCGGTTTACACTGATTCCTGGAAAGAAAGTGGTGTATCTGAAAAAAGGCTGATGCAGGCAACTGATATTGCAAGGATTATCTATTCAACTACATTATTATCCCCTGCTGCAGTTGTGGAAGATATTATTTTAAGGCCACAGCTAGGTGATCTTTAGCTTTTTTCCTCTTCAGCTGGTTCTGTGTATTTGTAACCGACTCCTCTTACTGAATGAAAATATTTTGGATTACGGCTGTCTTCCTCAAAGTACTTACGAAAGCTAAGGATGAAATTGTCAATTGTCCTTGTGGTCGGATAAACATTATAACCCCATACAGATTGTAAGATCTTCTCCCGGGGCACCACATGATTCTTGTTTTCAAATAATAACTTCAGGAGCATAGCTTCTTTCTTGCTTAACAATACTCTTTCACCTTTAACGGTTCGCGCCTCCTGGGCCTTAAAATCCACCGTGTGACCTCCAAATGTATAAGTATCCCCTACAGTTGATTTTTCCTGCAGGCGTTTATTCTTCTGAATAAGCTTATGAACACGTAAGAGTAATTCTTCTAAATCAAATGGTTTGGTGAGGTAATCATCAGCACCCCTTTTTAAACCGGTAACTCTATCAGCAGGAGTATCCCTGGCGCTTAGTATCAAAATAGGCATTTCCGTATTGGTAAGCCTGATATTCTGCGTAACTGTAAATCCATCCATTTCCGGAATCATCACATCCATGATCACCAGGTCGAAGTATTCATTCTCTACTGCTTTCATGGCTGCCGCACCATTGAAAGCCGAAGTGACTTCGTATCCTTGTAGTTCAAGGTTCATTTTTAACGTCTCGTGTAAATTAGGCTCATCTTCCACTAACAGAATTGAAGGGCCATTAAAATTTGCCATCTATGTTGGTAATTGAATTGTGAATTTACTACCGCTAGGATTATTATCCGTTACATAAAGTTCGCCGTTATGGTCTTCGACAATTTTTTTACAGAGGTACAATCCTAAACCTGTGCCTTGTGCCTTCCTGGTTTCTTCAGTGCCTATCCGGTAAAACTTCTTAAATATATTTTGCTTTTCTTCATCAGGAATGCCACTTCCCTCATCAATCACAGTGATCCGTATGTCTTCCCCCCTGTTCATAGTAATAGAAATAGGGGTGTCAGGAGGTGAATACTTGTTTGCATTCTCAAGGAGGTTGCTTACCAATAGCTTTAATAATACAGGATCACCAGTGGTCTCAATATCCTCTTCAATATCCATTGTAAATACTCGTGAAGGATAGCGGGAGGAAAACTGCTGGCCAACTCTTCTTACCAGGTCTGAAAGATTTATATCCTCCACCGACAACTGGTAAGAGCTGTCTTCCAGTTGAGACGACAGGAGGATGTTATTAATTAAACTATCCAATCGTATAGTTTCCTGTAAGGTCATTTGCAATAGCTTCTCTTTCTTCGTTTCGTCTAATTTATACTTCTGTAAGGTCTCAAGGTTTAGTTTCGCCACAGCAACAGGTGTTTTTAGTTCGTGGGTGATTGCCATAACAAAGTTCTGTTGTTGTTGTTGTAAAGTGAACTGCCTTCTTACCGACCTGAAAACAAATACGGCTCCAACTAAGATCAATAGGAGAAATGTGCTGCCTTCGCCGATAAACTTACTGATGCTCCTTTTATGCTGATCATCGATCCTTTGTACCTGCATGTGGAAATTGGCAGAAGAAGTGTCGGTGCGTACCTGGTAAAGATCTATCTTCTGCAATTTCGATATAGCATCTGCCTGCTTCATCAATGATACTGCCCACCATAATAAAGCGGCCACTATGTATAACAGGAGTACCCAGTAAACTACTGTGGCAAGATGGAGCTTTTTTCGACTATCATCTGCCATATCATAAAGGTTTCTTTTCGATTCTTAAACCTACATTTAAAATATTCTCCAATGGGTCTTCCCTCATGATCTGCTCGATGCTGTAAGTATACTCGCCTGCCCGCCTGAAGTAAATTCCGGTGGGTGTTAACAGGATTCGATGCTCATAAATGTCATCCATCGCAGTACCAAGCCATTTGTCCTTATTTGCAAGGGGCAGTTCATATTGGATCTTTTGAATACTGTCAACAGGACCTTTGGTGTAGAGGTTTATCCAAAGGTTGTTCCAGTTGTATTTATCATTATGCCTCACCACAATATATATCTGGTAAGGTGAGGTGGTGTCTTTTATTTGAAATTTGAATTGAGGTTTGAAGTTGGCCTGCCATTCAAAGTTTGGAATAGATACGATCTTCTCGTATAAATCTATAGTGTTACATGAGAAAAAGCCGATGCCTATAATTAAAACAAATAGTAAAATGGAAATCCTGTTCTGAATGATTTGCATATTCAAAACTAATTCTCTTGAACAATAATTAAATAACTGAAGTAGTGTTTTGCTATGTTATAACACATTTAAGACCTGCTCTTTTGCTTTTTCAAGTTCATCCTTCATCATGACAACAGACTTCTGCATAGTAGAATCATATGCTTTTGCACCGGTAGTATTGATTTCCCTTCCAATCTCCTGGAGAATGAAGGAGAGCTTCTTTCCTTTTGATTCTTCATTCTCATTAAGAATAGTAGTAAAGTACTCGCAATGATTTTTCAGTCTTACCTGCTCTTCACTGATATCAATCTTTTCGATGTAATAGATAAGTTCTTGTTCGAGGCGGTTAGGATCATAGTTCTCCTTTCCAATATTTTCATCCAGCTGCTTTCTAAGTCCTTCTTTTATTTTCTGCTGGCGAAGGGGCTCTAACTTAGTCACCTCTTCCTGTTGCTTTAAGATGTTTGCGATACGTAATTGCAAGTCATTGTATAGAGACTTACCTTCTTCCATACGATGGTAATTAAGGTTGTCTATAGCTTCCTGCATCATACCGGTAAAGCCTTTCCATTCCTCTTCTGTAAGAGTATCACTTGTTGGAGTAATCACTTCGGGGAGTTTGATAATAGTACTAAGCATGCCGGAAGTGTCGAGACCTAATTCCTCTGAAAGTGCCTGGAGAGGTTTGTAGTAAGCCTTCGCCAGGTCGGTGTTGATGGTCACCGGTTTTGCATTACCTGTTTCCTTTAAGCTGATCATGCAATCAATAGTTCCTCTTCCCAACTTCTCTGATAAGATCTTCCGGATGTCAAATTCAAAGGGTTTCAGAAAGGCAGGCATTTTTAACTGTAAGTCAAATTGCTTTCCATTCAAAGATTTGATATCTATTAAAAAGGTTTTATCACCTATGTGTTTCTCTGCTCTTCCAAAGCCAGTCATTGATTTCAACATGTGAATGATTTAAAGATGCAAGTAAAGATATTGTAATTAAGAAGATATGCTAATCACATAAAAAGCACTGGAAACAAAAAGCTCCGCGGAGGCGGAGCTAATATGTAGATGGGTTAGTAAGTACGGGAATAAAATTCCCATCACAATATTAAAAAGATTTTTCTCTATCTAAAAAAATTTGTTGATAAAATTATTCACATTTTTTTTCTAAATGTGGATTGACTCATTGATTATTCATCTTCTTACAAGTTTATAAAGATCGATTTTGAAAATTCTTTCTTCACTTCATCTTTGATTATTCTGGCTATAACTGCTTTTGTGATTGACTTAAGATCACGAATACCGCTTAGCCTTTTCCAACCTCTTACCTTTGGAAAAAATTCTTACATGCGTTTTGATCATCCGGTTCCTCTCTCTGAAATAGCTGAATTGATTGGAGCTGAAATAATCGGGAATAAAGAAGGACAAGCTAAAGGAATAAATGAAATTCATAAAGTAGAAGAAGGTGATCTCGTATTTGTTGATCATCCTAAGTATTATAAGAAATGTATCGACTCTTCCGCCACCTATATCATCATCAACCAGGAAACAGAGTTTCCATCAGATAAATCTTTATTGTTGGTAAAGGAGCCCTTTGAGGCTTACCAAAAGATCGTATCTCACTATAGGCCATTTAATCCTTCCAAATCAGAAATAGCTGAAACAGTTTCATTGGGCAAAGACAGTGTTATTATGCCGGGAACTGTTATAGGAAACCATGTGATTATAGGGGATAACTGTATTATTCATCCTAACGTAGTGATAGGTGATTATTGTGTGATAGGTAATAATGTGATCATACAGGCAGGAACTGTTATAGGCAGTGATGCTTTTTATTATAATAAGAAATCCAACAGGGACATTCATTATAAGAAGATGCTCAGTTGTGGGAGGGTGGTAATAGAAGACTTTGTGGAGATAGGTGCAAATTGCACCATTGACCGTGGAGTGAGTGGTGATACTCTTATAGGTGCCGGTACCAAGATTGATAACATCGTACATATAGGTCATGATACTGTTGTAGGAAAGAATTGTTTGTTTGCTGCCCAGGTAGGAATTGCCGGTGCTACTGTTATAGAGGATGAAGTGATCCTGTGGGGACAGGTTGGAGTAAATAAGACACTCACTATCGGGAAAGGAGCAGAGGTGTTAGCCCAGAGTGGAGTGCCTTCCAGTTTGAAAGGAGGACAAAAATATTTCGGCTACCCGGCTGAAGAAGCATCTTATAAGAAAAGAGAATTCGTTTGGGTGAAAAGAATACCAGAGCTGTGGAATAAAGTAATGAAGAATCAATAAATCTAAGTTCAATAAAATTGTCATGGCCATAATATACCATATCACCAATCTCGATGATTGGACAGCAGCTAAAGCCTCCGGATCTTACTCTGCGCCTTCTCTTAAAGAGGAAGGATTTATTCACTGTAGTGAAGAGAGCCAGGTGGAAGGCGTTCTCTTAAGATTCTTTAAGGGGAAAGAAAACCTGGTGAAGCTGACCCTGGATACTGATCGACTTACTTCTCCTTTAAAGTACGATCTCGCTCCTTCTATTAATCAAGAGTTCCCGCATATTTATGGTCCCCTGAATATTGATGCTGTTATAAAAGAAGAAGGGCTCTGAAAAGAGACTTTTCTTATACCCTGTAATTGTAAATAGTTTGCATGGCTTCAGTATGGAGTTTGTATGGACTTTGCATGGACAAACTCCATGGGAACTCCATGGGAACTCCATGCTAACTCCATGCAAACGTTAGCTCTTGTTCAAATGACTGGGAGAGATGATAAGGTAAAACTGTTATCCCGGAATTCTTGAGATATACTTTTCTATTTGTTTAATCTGGTCAACAATCTGCGGAGTAGTTGGTTTTAAAGCTTTCGCTTTACGGAAGAAATCCTTAGCTGCCCTGAACTCTCTCTTGTTCATCATTATGCTACACATCTGCAGGTAAGCAGCAGCATGATTTTCTTTATCCGGTAGACCTTTACGGAGCGCCTGCCTGATATAACTTTCTGCCTGCCGCAGATCATTCTTCTGCATAGCCAACATTCCCATTTGTAGCATGCTCGCACCTTCAGCCTCTTTCATCGGCATTCCTAAATCAAGACCCTTCTTCATGTTCTTCTCTGCACTATCGAAATCCTGCTTCATCATCGCAATATTACCCTTGAGGGTATAATAGACAGAACGTATAGGCTTGTAAAGAAGATTAGGAAACTGTATCGAGTTAATCACTTTTTCTGCTTCGTCTGTATTGCCACTCTCCAGGTGTTCCTGGATCAGGCGAAGAGGGCCAAAGAAGAAATGACCGGCAATTAGTATTATCCCAATGAGGTATAAAGGAAATACCGGCCAGAAACCACTAACCGTCAGGTTCAATACGACGCCTGCAATTACCATCACCAGGCCTAGATACAGGCGATACTTTATTAATAGGTTGTAAAACTTCATAATTGCTCTTTCGGGGGCTGCAAAGATAAGCTTGAAAAGGCGTACAGGTAAATCATTTCACAAATAGAACCCTATTCTAACTTCTCGTTAATCAGCCCTCCTTGCACTTCTGCTTCCATTTGATTAAAAGCCACACTACTTCAGCGCTGAATAAAGCTCCTACGGCAAAGATTATAGGGGTTATTTGTTTATCGTTAACAAAGATTCCTGCGAGTGCAAGAGCATATATCCCGAAAGGTAGAATAGCCATAATCACCAATCCCGTTCTATTCAAAGGAATTCTGAAAGGCCTGTAATCAGAAGCGGCTATCTTCCTCAGTTTAATTAGAGCAATATATTCCAACAGGAGTGCCGCACCATATAAGGTAATATCAATGATGATCAATTCTCCAAACGTCCAGGCAACCATACCACTGACCACAATGGAACAGCAAAGGATAGAGATATAAGGACTTTTGTACCGTGGATGTAAACGGCTTAATATAGAAGGCAGCAACCGGTCTTCAGCCATCACTTCGGGAATACGGGATACGGAAAGCAGCACCGCAGAATACAATCCTAGTGCACTGGCCATTCCCCCGATCGCAATAGCACCACCCAGCCACTGCCCCCCAATTAATAATCCTAATGAAGGAAATCCTTTGTCCATTAACTCCGAGGTGTTAATACCAGCAGTAGTAGCAATGGCAAGAGCAATGAAGTAGATAACAAATACAGTCACAAACGCAATTAAGATGGACCATAAATAGGATCTTACCGGCTTGTTCACTTCTTCGGCATATGTTGTCACATTATCCCAACCAAGAAAATTCCACATGATGGTATAAAGCCCTAATCCAACAGAAGAGAAGGATGTGTTCTTTAAAGAAGGTGTAGGAATATTTAGATGTCTATTATGTTGTACCAATACCCAGCTAAGAAGAACGAGAAAGGGAACAAGTACTATAGCGCTGAGAAAAATAGAACTTTTGCCAACCGTTACAATACCAAGGATATTAATGATGGCGGAGATCCAGATAATGACCAGGCAAATAGGAATTTTATAGGCTTCTGCTTCCGGGTAGAAAAAGGAAAGATACTGCACAAAAAGCACAGGGTAAATTGCAAGGTCTGCAAACGTATACAACCATGTCCACCATCCCTCATAGAATGCCCAGCGGGTGCCTAAAGCTCTTTTCACCCATTGATAATACCCTCCCGTGCGAGGCATCATACTGTTTAGTTCCAGGATCGTCAGTATGGTCGGAATATCCCAAAGTATGGGAGCAGTCATCAGCAGGAAGAACGCAGCTGATGCACCTGCATCATGTAATAAGGGCTCCAACCCGTAAGGTCCCCCGGATACGGTAAGGAAGATTACCGCAGCTAATTGAATCACCTTCAGTTTCCTTGTTTTGGCGCCAGCCCTCATAAGTGAATAAATGTATAAGGAAACTTTAGTTTTTAGTGAACAATAGTTTTGGTTATTTTGCGCCTCCTTCAGCTCTTAGTACATTTTAGGCCCCGTAGTTCAATGGATAGAATAGAAGTTTCCTAAACTTTAGATACAGGTTCGATTCCTGTCGGGGCTACACATTTACCTTTCTTTTATTTCCTAAACTTTAGATATAGGTTCCCTGCCTGTCTTCGTTATACAGGCAGTGATATTCCAATTAACTTAATCACACCTGTAAAAGTATTTCCACTAGTTCTTTAGGCCTGCTAAAGAATGGAGAGTGGCTGGTTGGTAAACTGTACACTTTTTCACATGGTATTTCCGTATACATTTTCCGTTGAATGAACGGAGTTACTGCCCTATCCTCTGTGCATTCTATATACACCCGCGGCACTCTTCCAAAATTTCCTTCCGTCAGTTCCAGGGGCGTGATACCTGATTCCACCGGCTCATCGCTTAATAAGATTTTTGCCAGTTCAACGATGTCCTCATCGCAATCATGATATAAACCTTCTTTATAGATTTCGGGTTGAAGAACATGAGAAGCCGTTTCGGGGTGCTGAATAACATAAGGCTTAAGCCATCCTTCTGTATCCTGCATAGAATATTCTCTTTGTGTTTTGCCGTTCGGTATAAGGTAAGCTGCCAGGTAAACCAGCTTTTCTATTTTGTCCGGCCGGTACTCGGCGGCCTGGGAGATCATAATTCCATTTTTACTATGGCCCACAAGTATCACTTTCCCCTCAATGCTATCCATTAACTCGCATAACTTCTGTACAGTTGATTTTAGTTTCACTTCAGCGATGGGAGTTTTGTCCCTGCCCATGCCGGGTAGATCAATGGCAATGGCTTTGTGACCAGCTTGTTCAAGTAAGGGAACAACTTTGTGCCAGTTCCAGGCACTATGCCAGGAACCATGAATTAGAATGAAGGTCTTCATGTCAATTTATTTGGTTGTTAAAAGAATACTATGGAAGGGGAGAAGGAAACAATCACTTAGGAATCACTCTTCCGTATAACTGATCCGGGCGGCTTCCCATCCGATCATTGCTGATTTACGTATAGACCCCCAATGATATTTGCCGAAAGTGCCTGCAGATTGAATGACACGATGACAAGGGATGATAAAAGCTACCGGGTTTTGACCTATGGCTGTTCCGACAGCGCGAACAGCCTTTGGATTATGAATATTTTCTGCGACAGCACTATAAGTAGATAATCCTCCGACCGGAATCTTGAGCAAAGTTTCCCAGACTTTAAGTTGAAATTCTGTTCCTTTTAAATGAAGTTTTACCTGGTCCAGCTTTGTCCAGTCGTGGGTGAATATATACAATGCATTCTGTTGAATCATATCTACCACCTGGTGAAAAGATGCATTAGGAAACTGTTGATGTAATTCGGCGAATGCCTTTTCCTCGTCATCGGCAAAAGCCATATGACAAATACCTTTTGGGGTGGAAGCTACCAGGATGGTTCCGAAAGGACTTTCTGCAAAACTGTAGTTGATACAAAGTGCGGCACCCCCGTTTTTATATTCGCCCGGAGTCATTCCTTCTATATTAATAAAGAGATCATGCAATCTCCCCGTGCCGGAAAGACCTGTTTCAAATGCAGCATCAAAAACTGTTGACCCCTTTTGTTTTAAAATGCTTTTTGCATAATCAAGAGTTAAGAACTGCAAAAACTTCTTAGGACTCACACCCGCCCATTCAGAAAATAATCTTTGGAAGTGATAAGGACTTAAATGAACTTTTTCAGCCACTTCATCAAGAACGGGTTGTTTCGTGAAGTTATCGGTGAGGTATTCAATTGCCTCAGCAATGCGGTTGAAGTTTATTTTTTGCTGCTCGTTCATTGCTTTGTAATTATACCTCAAAACTAAATCCTGTGTAGCCTTGGGTAAACCCGATTCTTGCTAAATTAAAATTCTATTCACTTATAGAATAGTTCTTTATTGCTATTTAGTTTTCATTTTTCTACCTTTCTAAATTACTATGGTCTGTTTACCAAAGCTTCTGTATCCCGGGTGTATTTATACCTTGCTATTATCTCTTTTCTTTAGCGTGCCCTGCTTCAGCCAGAAACCTATATTCTTTGATGACTTTAATGACAACAGGAATGGATGGAAACAGTATAGGGGAGAACATTCTCTTGTCGAAGTAAAGAATGGAGTTCTACACCTGCAGAAGTTTGAGAAGAACTTCACCGATAGAGGTTGTTTGTGGTATAATAAACCTATCCCTGGTTTTAATGCCGCTGAAGACTTTTCAATTACTTTCTACGCTAAGTATGTAAGTGGTGGTGACATATTTGATGAGATTGACTTTCAGTGGGGCGAGACTACCAACAGGTCTGAGAAGGGAAATATCCTGGGAGGACTCTACCAGTTACAAATCCTTTTCAGAGGAGAGGTGCACCTGAATTACTTTGCCAGTAAGTGGACCTATTTCATACGCAAAGACGTTGATCAACTAAGTAGTAACTCTTTTAATCCCCATAAGTTCAACAGGTTTGATTTAATCCAGCAAGACAGCTTTATCATTGTTAAAGTGAATAATATAGAGATTTTAAGACAGCTCTATACTCCTATTCCCGGTGATGGAATAGGTATCCAGGGGTGTCTGAAGTCCGCCTGGGAAATGGACAAGATTACCATTAAGCAAAAAAAGAATAGAGATCCATTGGTAATTGTACCCACACTTCCTTTAACTAAAATGGATGTCATTCCTCCTTCTTCCTCTACAGATTTAAAAGTTTCACCCAATCCGTTTGACAAACTTTTTAAGGTTGGTTTTTTCCTGGATAAAGAAGAAAAGGTGCAACTTTCATTAGTTGATATGAACGGCATAATTGTTCAACAGCATAGTAAAACATTTCCTGCGGGAACGAATTACATGGATATGTATGCTGATGTGCCGGCTGGGAGTTATATTTTGAAAGTGCAATATGGTTCTAAAGTGCTTACTGCGAAACTGATAAAACGGTAGATATTTTTAAATCTCCGGATAGAAATTGTTTTCGGTTAGCTACCCTCGAGGTCTTTATTTCAAATTCTGATACGTCTATTGTATTCACCTGTGCTGCATCCTTCCCTTTTCCTTTTAGGAAACTTCCTCAAATGGATTACCGGTGAGCTATTTAATTATCTCCCATGAGGCAAACACGGGTTTTCAAAAGGTTTAGATAGCTTTAGGTAAGCTTTAGGTAAGCTTTTGAACGGCTTTACTCCATGCAAAATCCATACAAAGTCCATGCAAGCTCCATACAAACTCATTACAAACTCTCTTGTTAATTTATAGTTACCTACTGGTATTTAATTCTGTATTCAACTGTATATTAATCTTATAATAATTGCGGGAAAAATATAGGATAAGTTGGTCCTTATTTACGCTAAATAATATAGCAAGTATAATCACAGTTAAAACGATAAACACATCCTTTATTCACTATAAGTAAAAGCGATAAAAACGTCTACAATACTGGTATAAAAGCGATAATCTTATCTTTTTATTAAGTTTAAAAACGATATAAATATCCTTTATCTTTTCCCAAATAATTTATACTGACAGCAATCAGCGATTGAGGACTTCTTCGTCAGAATTATTGCGGATGTTAAGGTAGAAATTGCATTCGTTATCGTCACCCGATGAGGAGTTTGAAAACTATAACCCTTTGTTTGCTCTTTCCCTTCTTCGTGTATTCGCAGCACCAGGAAAGAGAAGTATTGCTTTACAATGTTGGATTTGGCGGCCTTTCTGCAGGTATAGGTGCGGCGATTAATCATAGAGACGTTAATTGGCGCAAGAGCTTTGTAAAAGGTTTCTGGCAGGGCAGTATTGGTGGGCTTATAAATTACTCATCAAAGAAAACAATAAGGCTGGTTGGACAACAAAACAGTTACGCATATGCGTTACCTGCACGGATTCTTAATTCTGCAGGTAATTCTATTATTGTTAATGCAGCATACAACCAGCCCTTCCTTGCAAACTGGTACTTTGAATACGGCGTTTTCCGATTGGAGTACCACGTTAAATCCAGTAACAAGCTCCGTCTCAGGCTATTGCCTGAAAGTTTGCTTGCCTCTGCTATTTCATTACGCAAGGGAAACTTTGATCTGAATACTACACTGTTAACCGGTGTGATGGCATTTAAGACGAAAGACTACATTTCTCCTGAACGAAAGAATGTTGACGGCGTAAATTACGGCCGCGCATTTATTTACTACAATTACGACAGCACTCTTAAATACCCGGTGGTAGCTCATGAAGTCTTGCATGAATTTCAATATCGGGAGCACCTCGTGTTCAATTCCTATTTCCAACCGGGAGAAATGAAAAAAGGATTTGTAAAGAATCTTTTCACTAAATATCTCTATCCTGATGTTCCTTATTTTGCTTTGTTTTATATGATCCAGGGTGTAAGTCCCGGTGTAAGGTTCTACGATAACTTCTATGAGTTTGAGGCGGAGCGCTTTGCTACCAATAAAGTAATCAGGAGATATTAGTCTCTCTTGCTTCTTTCGTGAATGTACAATCGTTGTTTCATGGCGAATGGCAGGGCAACAGGTATTTCGACCCAACAATGCAGCCATAGAACAATCAAACAATTCATTAGCGCTACATTTGTTCCCATGCAGACCGATTTTCTTGTTATTGGTTCAGGTATTGCAGGGCTGACTTACGCCCTTAAAGTAGCCAATCATTTTCCTGGCAAACAAGTGATGGTAATTACAAAAGCTGCTCCTGACGAGACGAATACAAAGTATGCGCAGGGCGGTGTGGCTGTGGTGAATGACCTGGAAAATGATTCGTTTGAAAAGCATATCGACGATACCCTTATAGCCGGAGATGGCTTGTGCAATAGGTCAGTTGTTGAAATTGTAGTAAAAGAAGGACCGGCACGTATAGAAGAATTGATCAATTGGGGAGCACAATTCGACAAAGATGCGGAAGGAGATTACAAGCTTGGGAAAGAGGGTGGTCATTCCGAGTTCCGGATTTTGCATCATAAAGATGTTACCGGCCTGGAGATGGAAAGGACATTGTTGGAAGCTGTGAAACAGCAGCCGAACATAGAAATTATCAACCACTGGTTTGTTATAGATATTATCACGCAGCACCACCTGGGCTACCTGGTGACGAAGTCCACTCCCGACATAACCTGCTATGGGGTTTATGTACTAAATACCAGGACTAACCGCATTGAAAAGGTGCTCTCAAAAATTACCCTGTTGGCTTCAGGAGGTAACGGGCAGGTATATCGCACCACTACGAATCCTTACATCGCAACGGGCGATGGAGTAGCTATGGTGTATAGGGCAAAGGGAAGAATCGAGAACATGGAGTTTATACAGTTTCATCCAACGGCTCTTTATGAAGCAGGAAAAAGAGGACAAGCCTTCCTGATCACGGAAGCGGTAAGAGGAGATGGAGGTATTTTGCGCAATGCGGCAGGGGAAGCTTTCATGGAAAGATACGACAGCAGGAAAGATTTAGCGCCGAGGGATATAGTTGCCCGCGCTATAGACAATGAAATGAAGTTAAGTGGAACAGAGAATGTGTACCTGGATTGTCGCCACATGGACATAGATAAATTTAAAGAGCACTTCCCGAACATCTATGAGAAGTGCCTGTCAATAGGGATAGATGTTACTCAAAATATGATACCGGTTGCCCCTGCCGCACACTATAGTTGTGGAGGCATCAAGGTAGATGAATGGGGCCGCAGCTCGATAACAAACTTATATGCCTGTGGTGAATGTTCCAGTACAGGTCTTCATGGTGCAAACCGGCTGGCGAGTAATTCTTTACTGGAGGCGATGGTATTTGCTCACCGTTGTTATGCAGATGCAGTGGCTAAATACGATATGATGAAAGAATTAACTGCCATTCCCGACTGGAATGCAAAAGGTACTTCTGAACCAAAAGAGATGATCCTCATTACGCAAAGCTTAAAGGAATTGCAACAGGTAATGAGTGATTATGTAGGTATTGTGCGCAATAATATCAGGCTGCAAAGAGCCATGAAACGCATTGATCTTTTGTTTGAAGAAACAGAGGGATTATACCAGGCAACTACGGTTTCTCCTCAGCTGCTTGAATTAAGAAATATGATCACTGTGGGATACCTTATAATCAAAGGCGCCACCTTCCGCAAAGAGAGCCGTGGATTGCACTACAATACAGATTACCCGTATAAATCAGACCTGGTACAAAATATTGTTCTGTAAACGTTAAGGATAATTAACCTCGCAAAGAAGGTTGCCACAGAGGGTGCAGCCTATCTTTGCGAACTTATGTACTACGTAGTATACGGCTTATTATACCTGTTTTCTCTTCTTCCCTTAAAGCTGTTATATGTAGTGGCAGATTTCTTTTATGTAGTTCTATATCATATAATAGGATACCGTAAAAAGGTAGTGTTCTCTAATCTTACATTAGCTTTTCCCAACAAAACGGAAGAAGAAAAAAAGATTATAGCAAAGAAGTTCTACCGCAATTTTATAGACACTTTTATTGAGACTATTAAGCAGTTGAGTGCTGGCGAAGATTATGCATCCAGACACTTCAAGGGTGATTATACATTGTTTCGCCAACTGAACGAAGCAGGCAAAAAATGCCAGGTCCACCTGGGGCATAATTTCAACTGGGAGTTTGCCAATCTTGCTGTAGCTGCCAATATTCCCCAGAAGCTGCTCACCGTGTACATGCCTGTGGAAAATAAGATAATCGATAAGATCTTTTACAAGATTCGATCTAAGACTGGTGCTATCCTTTTGCCCGCCACTGATATCCGCAGGGCCATATTACACTGGAGAAATGAACGCTATGCTTTGGCACTGGTGGCAGACCAGAACCCCGGTAACCCCGATAATGCCTATTGGGTAAACTTTTTTGGGAGACCGGCTCCCTTTCTGAAAGCTCCTGAGAATGGAGCACGAATCGCTAATCTCCCTGTAATATTTTCCTACTTCACCAAGGCCAAAAGAGGACAATACGACGCTTACTTTATTATGGGTGAGGAGAATCCTTCTGCGTTGCCGAAAGGAGAACTGACAAGGAATTATGTCCGTTTCCTTGAAGGCGTGATCTCCGAGCACCCGGAGATGTGGTTGTGGAGCCACCGGAGATGGAAGTTCGAATGGAAACCTGAATATGGTCCTGTAATTGGATAAGAATTCTTAAATGTTGTAGTCTCTCCTGCTGATCTTACTTAAGGAACATCGCATCTAACTGTTGTTTGGTCAGCTCCATGTACACGGGTCTTCCCGATGGACTGGAATTAGGCTGCTGGCAATTAAACAGTTCTTCAACGATCATCTGCATTTCCTTTTCTTTCATCACTGTACCTGCTTTTATAGCTTGTTGTAATGCAACCGTGCGCAGTAGCATCTCTCGCTTCGGCACCTTAAATTCAGTGCTGGAGTATTTATATTGTTCTACTATCTTCTCCAGCACAATTGCTTCTTCTCCCTGTTCTACATCGGCGGGTGTGCCCTGGATAATAAAGGAATTTTTGCCGAAGCTTTCAATACTATATCCCAGTTGCTGAAGGTCGGGTAACAGTTCATTCAATAGCACGGCATCTGCAGGCGATAGCTCTATGGTCACAGGGAACAAACTACTTTGTGTGGCGAGTGGTTTACCTAATAGAGCTTTTGCCAGCCGCTCATAAATGATCCTCTCATGTGCCAGTTGCTGGTGAATAAGTAAGATGGATTCCTGTTTAGGTAAAAGAATGTAAGTATTGAATAATTGAGATAGGGAAATTTCCCCTGGCACCGTATCCAGGTCAAGCTGCGGAACAGTGGCCGGCACTTCTCCGGGTATTTCAAGGTATTTACCCAATGATTCAAAACCTTCATTACCGGTTTGTTCTCCGGGTAATATTCCTTCTTCGCCGGGTTGCCACGGCCTGAAGTTATTTGGATTGATCTTATGCGCCTGGTTAGCATCTGTGAATGCCTGGAAAATAGAAGTGGAACGCGTAGTAAACTGCTTGTCTTCCGTAAAGGGCTTTTGCACAGATTCCAGTTGCTGGATAGAAGCATCCAGGTCAAAATCCAGTGTGGGAGTGATACTGAATTGTGCCAGTGCATGCTTTACCGCTGCATGTATGAAAGCGTAGATGATCTTCTCATCTTCAAACTTGATTTCCTGTTTTGTCGGGTGCACATTCACGTCCACCTGTGTGGGATCCAGGTCAATAAACAAAATATAAGCAGGGAAGCTGTCACCCGAGATCATGTTGTGATAAGCGCTCATCACGGCATGATTCAGGTAAGAGCTTTTGATGAAGCGGTTGTTTACAAAGAAGTATTGATCACCCCTTGTTTTTTTTGCAGTTTCAGGCTTACCAATGAATCCATAAATATTCAGGTAATCAGTATCTTCTTTTACCGAAACCAGCTTCGAGTTGTAATTCATACCCAAAACCTGCAGTACCCTTTGCTTTAAATTTCCTGCTTCAAAATGAAATACCTGCTGCCCGTTACTGAATACCGAGAAGAAGATATGAGGAAACGCCAGTGCTACCCTGATGAATTCATCCAGGATGTGGCGCATTTCAGAAGCATTGCTCTTCAGGAAATTCCTTCTTGCCGGCACATTAAAGAATAAGTTCTTCATGCAAATGCTGGTACCCACAGGGGCAGCCACCGGCAATTGTTTCTTAACCAAACTATTTTCTACTTCCAGTAAAGTGCCTACATCATCATCCTTGCGGCGGGTTCTCAATTCCACCTGCGATACGGCTGCAATAGAAGCCAGGGCCTCACCCCTGAACCCCATAGTGCGTATGTGAAAGAGATCTTCAATATTCTGGATCTTGGAGGTGGCATGGCGTTCGAATGACATCCGTGCATCTGTCTCACTCATGCCGCTGCCGTTATCAATAACCTGGATCAGTGCCTTGCCGGCATCATTGATAATGAGCTTTATTTCCGTAGCTCCTGCATCAATTGCATTCTCCAGGAGCTCCTTTACTGCACTGGCCGGTCGCTGGATCACTTCTCCCGCAGCAATCTGGTTGGCTATGTTATCCGGTAATAGCAGTATCTTATCTGGCACTTCTCACCTCCATGTTCAAAAATAAAGGATTGGCAGTAGATTGGCTATAGAGCTTAACCCTTAAAGGAAGTATTCAACTCCTCTTTTACATTATTTTACCACCACCCGCGTTAAACTAATCGTTTATTCCGGCTTCTTCACATCACTTTAATTAATAACTAGTTCATTTTGGTTAATTTGTGTGTCGTATGAAGAACTTTGTAATCCTATTGTTTTTATTCGTTTTGTTATCTGTTACCTTGAACTTTTCCCCTGCACCTGTGAAGGCAGATATCTGGGTGGACAGCGTTTTCAATAGCCTTACCCCCGAACAGCGGATAGCACAACTGATGGTAATTCGTGCCACCAACAACACAGGCCCGGAGGAAACCGCTAAAGTTGCAGAACAAATAACGAAGTACAATATCGGTGGAATATGTTTCTTCAAATCAGTTGCTCCCGGTGCCCAGCCAAGTGGACCCGTGTTACAAGCTAACCTCACTAATTACTATCAGTCTATAGCCCAAACCTCCATCATGATCTCTATAGATGGAGAACAGGGTGTGGGCATGCGGATAGACAGTGTGATGAAGTTTCCTTACCAGCTCACATTAGGGGCGCTGAATGATGATGAACTGGTTTACAGGATGGGCAAGCTGGTAGGAGAACAATGCAAGCGCCTTGGTATACAAATGAATTATGCGCCTGTGGTAGACATCAATAATAATCCAAACAACCCTGTTATCGGCTTTCGTTCCTTCGGGCAGGATAAGTATAAAGTAGCTCAATTCGGAGTGGCCTATGCTAAGGGAATGCAGGATGCGGGTATCATTGCCTGTGCCAAGCACTTTCCCGGTCATGGTGATGTGGATGTGGATTCCCACCTCGACCTTCCTATCATCAATAAGAGCCGCTTTCAGCTGGATACATTAGAACTATACCCTTTCAAGCAATTATTCAAAGCAGGTGTGGGCAGCGTGATGATAGCCCACCTTTATGTTCCTGCCATTGACACCACCGCAAACAGGGCAACCTCTCTTTCTCCTAACAACATCAAAGGCCTTTTGCGTGATGAACTCTATTATGAAGGTTTGGCAGTCAGTGACGCTCTTGAAATGAAAGGAGTGGCTAAATTCTTCGGGGGCGGGGAAGCCGCAGCTGAAGCTCTCATAGCAGGTAATGACATCCTGTGTTTACCTGAAAGTGTTCCCGATGCCATCGAGGCTATCAAGAAAGCTATCAGTGATAAAAAGATTACACAGCAGGAGGTGGATAACCATGTAAAGAAAGTGCTGTATGCTAAATACCAGGTGGGATTAAATGAGCCTAAGGTTATTGACACGAGGAATATTCTCAATGATCTTAATGCCGGTGTTGCTACCCTGAGAAACAAAGTCTCGCAGGATGTGATCACCGTCATCAAAAATGACGATCATCTCCTGCCTTTTATCGACGCGGGTAAGACGGCTTATGTAGGTATCGGCACCACCCAATTAAATACTTTCGGCCAGCGGCTGAAGGAGGAATTGCATACCGACACCTACACTTTCGGATATTCAGATTCGTTAGGCGCTGCCAATGAAATCGCCTCCGCAGTGAAGGAGGGTGACTATAAGAAAATTATCATTGGTGTACACAACCTGGGTCTTCGCCCGGCGAACAAATATGGTATCAGTGCCGCTGCCCTGGCTCTTATAGATTCCTTGCAGGGAGCCAATGCAATAACGATGGTGTTTGGCAATGTATATGCTGCCGGCAATTTCTGTAATAGCAAAACACTGGTGGCCATGTATGAAGATGACGAGATCTTCCAGAATACAGCTGTAGATTTCCTGGAAGGAAGACTGGGTGCTAAAGGACGATTACCGGTGAGTGTATGTAACACCAGCTATGGAAGAGGAATAGTCATCAACCGGTTCACCCCGGCAGGATTTACCCCCGAATGGCTGGCGGTCGACAGTATAGCAAGAGACGGCATTGCACACAGGGCCTTCCCGGGTGCTGAAGTGATAGCCATCCAGAACGGCCAGGTTAAATACCATAAGGCATTCGGGCATTATGAGTACGATCCGAAATCATTGCCTGTTAACCTGGAAAGCATTTATGACCTCGCCTCCGTCACCAAGGTTTCTGCTACAACAGTAGCCATTATGAAATTGTACGAACAGGGTAAGGTGGGTCTTGATAATACATTGGGTGATTACCTTCCCGTGGCAAGGGGAACCGATAAAGCGGATTTGAAGATCAGGGATATCTTGCTGCACCAGGCAGGACTCAATCCTTATATTTCCTTCTATACCGAAACAACCGATAAGAAGACAAAGGAGCCGTTACCTGCTTATTATAGTAATCACCGTGACACTTTGTTCACCATCCCGGTGGCGCAGAATGTATGGTTAAGGAGGGATTACAATGATACCATGATGGTTCGCATCATGAACAGTAAGCTCGGTCCGAGGGGTAAATATGTATATAGCGACAATGACTTCATCCTTCTTGGGAAGATAGTGCAGGCTGTAACGGGTATGCCGCTCGACCAATATGTTCAGAAGACTTTCTACACGCCGTTGGGAATGTATACAACCGGTTTTAAACCATGGCAACGCTTTGGACTGGAACGGGTAGTGCCTACAGAACAGGATAATTACTGGCGTCACCAACTTCTGCGTGGTTATGTGCACGACGAAGGTGCTGCAATGTTCGGAGGGGTATCCGGTCATGCAGGGCTGTTCTCTAATGCCTACGACCTGTCGCTGCTCTATCAAATGCTTTTGAATGGCGGCACCTTCAATGGCGAGAGATATCTCAAGCCGGAGACCATCAAGCTGTTTACTGCTTATGGAAGCGATATAAGCAGGCGAGGCCTTGGGTTTGATAAACCGGAGAAGGACAACGAAACCAGGAAAGAGCCCTATCCATCCCAGTTAGCCTCACCGGAAACATTTGGCCACACCGGATTTACCGGAACCTGTGTGTGGGTGGATCCGAAAGCAAACCTGGTTTATATCTTCCTTTCTAACAGGGTATATGATAGCAGGGATAATAACCTTCTCGGTTCTATGAACATCAGGGGTAAGATCCAGGATGCGATCTACAGGGCACTGGATGCAGAACAGAAAGTGGCCCAGCAACAACCATAAGTCAAGGTACCAATCAACCTATAAAAACAAATAGTGGCTCAACAGCCACTATTTTTATTATAAGCTATTCAGTTACTATTTCTTATCAGGAGGCCTGTTGGGATTTTGAGGAGGCCTTGGCTGGTTGGGCTTCTGAATGGTAGGCTTTTGCTGTTGAGGAGGTGCCGGCTTGTTTTGCTGAACCGGTCCCTTTTGGGGAGGTGCCTTCTGAACAGGGCCTTTTTGAATGGGTAAATTCTTCTGGTTCTGCACCGGGGGTTTTTGCTTTTGCTGTGGTCCCGGTCGTTGCTCGCGTTGTTTTTCTCTTTTCTTCTTATCAGCCTTCTCCAGGCTCTTTAAGGATATGTGACCTACTACATCCACAAACTCCGGTTCTACTTCTTTAGGTTTGGAGGATACTACTTCCACGGCTTCCAGTTCTTCCGGGATAATTCCCTGGTTGTTCAACGTCCTGATCTTTCTTACACGTTCAATAGTCAGCGGGTATTGCTTGGAGCTATCCGGCAACACGTACCACATCAGGTTTTTGAATATATCCTTCTTAATAAGGGTGGCTGTGCCGCGGGTCACCTGCAACAGGTCGGCATTCTCAGGAAAGCCCTGGAGCGCATCGAGGTAGGTGTCCAGCTCATAATTCAGGCAGCACTTCAAACGTCCACACTGGCCGCTAAGCTTTGTCTGGTTGATAGACAAATTCTGGTAACGGGCCGCCGCGGTGTTCACCGATTTGAAATCAGTAAGCCAGGTAGCACAACACAATTCCCTTCCACAACTCCCGATGCCACCCACTTTGCCCGATTCCTGCCTCGCACCTATCTGCCTCATCTCCACCTTTACTTTAAACTCGGAGGCCAACACCTTAATCAGTTCCCTGAAATCTACGCGGTCTTCGGCTATATAATAGAAGGTAGCCTTCTTGCCATCGGCCTGTATTTCCACCTGGCTCATTTTCATGTTCAGGTTCATCTGGCGGGCAATGGCGCGGCTACGCACCAAACCTTCTTTCTCTCTTGCCTTGTTATGCTTCCACAATTCAATATCCCTGTCAGTAGCGTGTCTTAATACCCGCTTCATATCAGGATTTCCCTCGTCCACGTTCTTCTTCTTTAACTGGATGCGGACAATCTCTCCCGTCAACGACACTTCACCCACGTCGAATCCACTCACGCCTTCGACTGCTATAATGTCACCTTTCTCAAAATAATGCAAAGTGTTATTGCGATAGAAATCTTTCCGGCTTCCCTGGTTGAAGCTCACTTCAATCACACGGCAAGCCGATTCAGCATCGCTGATTGGAAGGTTCACCAGCCAATCGTATGTATTCATGCGGTTGCAACCACCCGTGCTGCAGCCCCCGTTACTTTTACAACCATTAGGTTTCCCGCCTGTAGCGGTCCCACAACTACCACATCCCATACTGAAATAACTCCTGTTATAAACTCTTTAAGTTTTTATTGCGGGGACCCGGGAATAGCTATAGGACTATCTTATTGTTGTAAGTAGTTATTCAACATTGCCTGAAGTGCATAACAATCGTATACAACATAGTGATACAATAATCTGTATATAGAGAGTACAATAAGCTATTTTTATCACTCTTCACAAAAACCGATGATCCCCTGGTATATATTGAAGGCATTGCTGCCTAAAGCAAATATAACAATTTGAAAATTTGAAAATTTGAAAATTTGGAGATTGTTTGAGACATAGATCATTTTGCTTAATGGAACTCCCTTTCATCTTCAAATCATCAAATCATCAAATTTTCAAATTCTCACACCGTGATCACCACATTATTCTTAACAATATGGAACACCTTAATGGTGAGGGCATGAAAGAGGATCTTCGCATGCGCGTTACGTTCTATATAGTATGACGCTTTGTCCAGTTCTTCGGCAATAGCTTCTTTTTGTTCCAGGGTGATGGCCTTATTGAGGCGCTGGACAAATTCCTTTTCTGCGGTGGACAGGGTCGCCAGCAGTTCACTGCCAAAAGATTCGTCAGTGGTTTCCAGCCTTATGGCCTGCTCCAGCAGGTGAATAAAATACTTAAGGAATTGTTTTTGTTTTTCCCTGCCCAGCCTGCCTATTTCTTCAATGCTCTTCGATTGTAAGACCGGCTGGTTTTTCAACGTGGCATTCAGCCAGTCTTTCAGCAGGCTGGTAAAATCTTCATCAGCATGCTGAAGAAGGTTCAGGGCCTCGCGGTAATTGCCATCACTGGCGTTGGCGATCATCTTAGCCTGTTCCTGCGGGATTTTTCCTTTATTCACCAGGTGTTGTTCAATAGCGGCGGTTTCCAATGCCGGTATTTTCACCAGCTGGCAGCGCGAGAGTATGGTAGGCAATATCTGCGCTTCCGATTCGGCCACCAGTATAAACAGCGTATCGGGTGGCGGCTCTTCTATCAGCTTCAGTAGCTTGTTGCCTTCTTTGCCAAGGTATTCAGGCATCCACATCACCAGGGTCTTATAACCGCTTTCAAAGCTTTTGAGGCTTAGCTTTCTTATGATATCGTTGCACTCGTTTGCCGTAATATTCCCCTGTTTGTTTTCGGCACCAATAAACTGCAGCCAGTCATAAACATTGCCATAAGGCAGTTGTTGAATGAACTCCCTCCATTCCGATATATAGTCGGTGCTGAGGGGAGGAGTGCCGGGTTTTCTCGTGATGACGGGGTAAGAGTAATGGATGTCGGGGTGAACCATCTCCTGCGCTTTGCTGAAGGAGGGCTGTTTCTGCATCCACTGGTCGGCTTCATCGGCAGTGGCGGGAAGTTTCACTTCCACCGGTTCTCCAAACAGGGAGGGTTCCGCTGTGGCATCCAGGTTGGGTAGGGAGGAGATATACTGGGCAAACGCCATTGCCACCGGCAGGGCGCCACTGCCTTCTTTGCCCAGGAACAGGAGGGCATGGGAAAGCCGGTTATGCTGAACCATTTCCACCAGTTGGCTTTTCACCGCCTGCTGACCAATTACATCTTTGAATAACATAGGATTCTTTGAACAGGTGGTAAAGATTCAAAATTTAGGGCAGGTGGGCAAGAGAATGATGGGGAGGGTAAAATATTCAATTCCCCATGCTCAGCGATATTTTGAATTTTCATTTGAATAAATAATTTAGTCTTTTTCTGCAAGGTTGATCAGTCCTACAGAATTCGACAATACAAACCTACTACGACTCTATGACCTCCTGGGCGATTTTGAACGAGTTTGATCGATTTGTGCAACTATAGCATTATATAGATGAATTTGAACGATTTTACCTCACTGTAAATTCTCCATCGGAGGCTCAATGATTAGGAAACAAAATTAATTATGGACAAATGGCCAAAATGGTCATCTGGTCAATTTGGTCAACCTTTTTTGCTTTGAGATCAAATATTATTGAATTCAAAGATGAAGAATGTGAGAAGGCTGTTTCAATATGGAATTTATTATAATTAAAAGAAGATATGCAGCTAGCTAAAACTGCCGATGAAAATCATTTAGAATGCTGACGACAAATCATATAAATAAATTCAAATAAAATATCTTTGTTTTTTAAAGATACCTGGTTCCCTTAGGAATTAGGGGGGAGTATTGTACTTTCTATAATTATATGAAAGTTAATTTTTAAAAAGAAAGAGTATCTAAAGTCTTCCATCTGTTTTTACATCCTCAACCAACAAGATCTCTCTTTAATTGAATGTACTATCAACTTCTGAATACAACAAATGTTGCTCATTCATCAGCAAAAAGAGAAAAAGTTTATTTGTGTTTAGTAGCATTCATAAATAAATAATCTCTATTGCCCTGAAATTCCCTGTCAATAAGAAACAAATAGTCACAGTAAAAAGAAATAGATTGTTCCTGGTATGTATGGAGTAAGCATGGAGTTAGTATGGAGTTAGTATGGAGACTGTCCATGTTAACTCCATGCTAACTCCATGCAAAGTCCATACAAACCCTTTTGAAATTCACTTAACAGGATAGGGGATCATTATAGAATAGCCAAAGGTATCTTGGGCGAAAGTGACCAGATGACCAGATGGCCATTTGACCAATCATCGGAACTCCAAAGTTGAACGTTACCTGTTAAAAGCTATAGTAAATAAATAAGGTTATCTTCCAGAAAACAGTTGATATGCGAAAGTTGCTTGTTTTTACCTGTCTATATGTAGTGAGCATGTCAATTTCAGCGCAAAGGGATTCCAGCCTGGTTATTCTTCAACATGCCAATCTAATAGATGGTATTTCAAACCATCCTTTACTTAATGTAACCGTTATATTGGGAAACGGGAAGATCAAAGATATTCAACAACATAGTTCAACATCAGTTGCCAATGGTATCGTAATAGACACCTTAAAGGAAAATGGCTTTTACCCGGTTTTATTGATGCCCATGTACATTTTGGAAATGTAAATGGAGCCCGGACAGCGTTGCTGAGTGGTGCAACTACCGCACGCTCCATGGCAAGCGGTCATTTTCTTGATGTACAAATGGAGAGACACCCATCTGCAGGGTGATAAGCAGATACCCGATATAATTGCCTGCGATTACCAGGTAAGACCAGATATGGCGAATGGCTTTTACGACGATTTTCCGGAATTTGCTTCCCTAAAACCAAATGTTCATGGAGCGGAAAACCTGCGAAAGATTGTACAGGTGATGATTGCCCATCATGTTAATATTATTAAATTATTCCTCACGGAAAGAGCAGATAATAAACCTGAAGATGTGGTGCCAAAAAGAACATTTACTGATGAAGAAATCATTTCCGCCGTAGATGAAGCAACAAAAGCGGGAATACCAGTAGCGGCACACGAAATACGAAATGATGATGCAGCATACACTGCGGTAAAAGCAGGTGTACGTTCTATTGAACATGGTATTCAGCTAAGTGATAAAACCCTGGCACTGATGAAGATGAAGGGAACCTACCTGGTACCAACGTTTTCATTCTGGGATCAAAGCCCTAATCCTGTTCTGAAAATTGACCCCTCTGTTTTAGTTGAAAGAAAAAGGGTCTATTTACCTGTTTTAACCAACCTGGTAAACCGCGCCTATAAAATCGGTGTTAGTGTCATAGGTGGAACAGACACCCGGTATTCAGAGCCAGGTCATACAATGGCTGATGAAGCGTTATACTGCACAAAGCGGGCATTCCTGCAATGGAAGTAATAAAAGCCATCACATCTTCTCCTGCTCATTGCCTCGGTGTTCAATCCCGGACAGGCTCTATAAAAAAAGGTATGGAAGCCGATTTAATAATAGTGGGGCAGAACCCCTTAAAAGACCTGCAGGCATTGCAGCATATTCTAATGGTAATAAATGATGGACAAATAGTTCTCAATAAAATCAACCAATAAGCTTTTATAAAAAGGAACTGAGTCCCTGAAAAGACCTTTTCTTTAAGCCTGGATGGAAGGAATGCAAATTCAATAAAGCAAAAAAGACGGGTCATTGCCCGTCTCATTAGTTATAATTACCCGCTGTAGATATTCTTATCCAACCTTTGCAGGTTCGTATTTGTACTTTCCTAAATCACTGATGCGGGAATGTTCCAGCACCGCTGCATTGGCATGGTTGTGTGCACGGGCATAACGCAGGAATACTTCCAAAGTCTTCCAGTAGTCGTGGTTGCGCTGGGTGTCGTTCAGCAAGAGGTAACCCATGATGATGTTGCCTGCCATCTCCACAAGCCGGCGGGCATGGAACTCGATGAACTCGGTGTTGTTGTCAACAGTAACCCGGTTCTCCGCATCCTCATATTCGAAGGTCATGGAAATCAGCTGCGACCTGTAGGACTCTGTTTCAGGCTTGATGCCGGCTCTTTCATATTCCTGTATCTGTGCCAGGTAAGCGCCTGTGGTAACCCCTTTGATTGCCGCTACCACCTGCAATTGCGTGGTTCCTTCGTAAATGGTGGTGATGCGCGCATCACGGTAAATGCGCTCAATAGGATAATCTTTCATGAAGCCGGACCCACCGTGTATCTGCAAAGCATCATAAGCAACCTGGTTACAGAATTCAGAGGTCAATCCTTTTGCCAGCGGCGTGAACGCATCGGCCAGCTTCTGGTATTTCTTCTGTTCTTCTTTTTCTTCTTTTGACAGGTCCCTCTCGGTAGCAATATGTGTGTAGGTTTTGTACACGTCAACAAAACGCGCTGTTTCATACAGCAGCGAGCGGGAGGCCGCCAGCTTGGCGTGCATTACAGCCAGCATTTCGTATACCGGCGGGAAGTTGATGATCGGCTTGCCAAACTGCTTTCTCTTCTGAGCATAGATCAAAGCTTCACGATAGGCCGCCTCGCTGATACCTACCGACTGGGCGGCAATACCCAGGCGGGCGCCATTCATCAGCGACATTACGTATTTGATGAGGCCAAACTTGCGCTGACCACAGAGTTCAGCGGGAGCATCCTTATACACCAACTCGCAGGTGGGAGAACCCTTGATACCCAGCTTGTTTTCTATCCTCCTTACACTGATGCCATTGTTTCTCTTGTCATGGATAAACATGGAAAGGCCGCGTCCATCCTGTGTGCCTTCCTCGGTGCGGGCCAGCACAAGGGAGATATCGCCGTCACCATTGGTGATGAAACGTTTTACGCCATTGAGCAGCCAGGTCTTTTTGTCTTCGTCGAAGTGTGCTTTCAGCATAACCGCCTGCAGGTCGCTACCGGCATCGGGCTCGGTGAGGGCCATAGCCATGGTCTCCCCTTTGGTCACACGGGTAAGATAGGTAGAGCGCTGTTCGGATGAGCCAAATTCGTTGATGGTTTCGGCGCAGTCCTGCAGCCCCCAGATATTTACAAAGCCGGCATCGGCCCGCGAAACTATGTCCGCTGCCATGATATAGGGAACAATAGGGAAGTGAAGTCCTCCAAACTCACGGGGGAGTGTAATGCCCATCAGCCCCGCCTTCTTCAGTGCATCTAAGTTCTCCCGGGTGCCCTTAGCGTAGTAGACTCTCCCGTTTTCCAGCCTGGGCCCGTCATGATCTACCGATTCAGCATTGGGTGCAATGATGTCACCGGAAATTTCACCTACGGTTTCGAGCACTTTGGAATAGCTGTCCATCGCATCTTCGAAATCCCTGGGAGCAAAGTCGAACTTGTCCTTGTCCTGGAAGTTGTTTTCCCTGAGCGTGACGATCTTCTGCATCAACGGGTGTGAAAGATGAAACTGGAGATCGGGATTATCGGTAAAAAAGTTTGCCATAACTGCTGAATTAGAGGTTACAAATCACTTGGTGTGTTGTTGATAGTACTTGATCATTTTCGGAATCACATTTTCAACCTTGCCGTGAATGACATAGTTTGCTATTTTATTAATAGGTGCATTCAGGTCGTTGTTGATGGATATGATGATGCTGGATTCCATCATTCCCGCGAGGTGCTGAATCTGGCCGGAGATGCCGCAGGCAATATATACTTTGGGGCGCACGGTAACTCCCGTCTGGCCCACCTGCCTTTCGTGCTCCGCAAAGCCTGCATCCACAGCGGCACGGGAAGCGGCAACTTCACCACCCAGTAAGGCAGCCAGTTTATGCAGCAGCTTGAAATTGTCGGCAGATCCCACCCCAAAGCCCCCGGAAACAATCACCGGCGCATTTTTGATATTCACCTTTGAAGTTTCGATATGCCTTTCAATCACCTTTACGACAAAGGCAGCATCATCAACATATTTTTCTACATCCAGTGCTACCACTTCCCCCTGGTAGGTAGGAGAAAGGATGGCTTTTTTCATCACCCCTTCTCTTACTGTTGCCATCTGGGGACGGCAGTCAGGGTTGATGATGGTGGCGATG
>JBLNAY010000059.1:0-13163 GCA_050259715.1 Candidatus Dadabacteria bacterium | reverse complement strand
GAATTATATGTAAGATGGTTGCAGTTTGCCGTATTTACACCCATATTTCGTCCGCATGGAACGGCTCTTTATGAGATGGATCCTGCAGCACATAGTTTTCCAAGTGAGCCGGCTTTGATTGGTCATCCATACCGGCAATATGCAAAAGAAGCCGTTCGTTTGCGATACCAGTTACTTGATTATAACTACAGTCTTGCCTATGAACAGGCAAAAAATGGTAAACCATTAATGGCTCCTCTTTATTACCATTTTGCAACTGATACAACAGCATCAAAAATTGAAGATGAATATATGTGGGGAGAAAACTTCCTCGTTACACCTGTGTTAGAAAAGGGAGTGAAGACAAGAAATTATTATCTGCCAAAAGGGAAATGGTATGAGCTGCAGAATTATAAATTTCTCGAGGGTGGGGCGTGGTATTCAGATACACTTTCGCTCACATCTATTCCTGTATTCATTAAAGAAGGAAGTTTTATCCCGCTGGATAATGTGACGCCCATCACCAATGTTGCAAACGCCAGGGGAATAGAAAGTATAGTTTACCTGCCTTCGCAGAACAGATCAAAATATTCCTTGTTTGATGATGATGGAAAATCAAAGCACTCGGTAGGAAATAAACGTTATAACCTGGTACAATTTCAATCTACTGGTGTAACGAATTCCCGTATCCGCATAACTATTAACAACCAGCACACTGATCTGAAAAGGCCCTTTCGCAAGAAATTCAAGCTGGTTATTCCCGGGTTAGAAAGAAAGCCGTCCAGGGTAATGTTGAATAATAAAGCAGTGAAGTTTTCTAGTACTGCTAATGCTATATTGATCAATTTATCATATACGGGACAGCCTCTTTCTATAGTTATTGATCTTTGATTATTTTTAGTAGTTCTAATGTGCTCAATCTGCAAACTATGAGAAAATTGTTGACGATTGTTGTTGGTCTGCTTTCCATTACTGCTCACACGCAAACCAATAAGCAGTCAGTAAATGTCCTGGATTCTACCCTTCTTTCTAAAGTGAAGTATCGCCTGGTAGGACCTTTCCGAGGAGGCAGAAGTGCTGCTGTAACAGGGAGCTTCCATAATAAGAATACTTTTTATTTCGGCGCCACCGGTGGAGGTGTTTGGAAAACGAATGATGGTGGAAGTAACTGGAAGAATATCTCGGATAAATATTTTGGAGGCTCAATTGGAGCTGTGGCTGTTGCGCTTGGCGATGAGGATGTGATCTATGTTGGTGAAGGAGAGAATACAATAAGGGGAAATGTTAGTGAAGGATTGGGTGGCGTATGGCGTAGTGAAGATGGGGGACGTAGCTGGAAAAATGCTGGGCTGAGAGACGGCCGTCATATCATTAAACTGCTCGTACATCCTAAAAATCCAAATATCGTATGGGCAGCAGTGCTAGGTCATTCTTTTGGCTCCAATGAAACCAGGGGAGTTTACAAAACAACTGATGGAGGAAAAAGCTGGAAGAGGGTATTGTTTGTAAATAATCTCACCGGTGCGTCTGACCTGGTGATGGAGCCCGGTAATCCCTCGGTTCTTTATGCAGGCATGTGGCACTTGTTGCGTACTCCTTACAGCATGGAAAGCGGAGGACCGGGAAGTGGGATTTGGAAGAGTACAGATGGAGGTGAAACCTGGACAAATCTCACCAACAAAAAGGGACTACCTAAAGGAGTGTGGGGGATAGTTGGATTATCGGTGTCCGCTTCGAATCCCGACAGGGTTGTAGCCATAATTGAAAATGAGCATGGAGGACTTTATACATCACCCGATGGTGGACAAACATGGAGTTTAAGCAGCAATGATAATAATATACGCCAAAGGGCATGGTACTACAGCAAGGTTTTTATCGATCCAAAAAATGAAAACACTATCTATGTTCTGAATGTTGAATTTATGCGGAGCAGGGATGGAGGCAAGACTTTCCAGTCGCTGAGAACCCCACATGGTGACCACCACGATTTATGGATAGATCCGGAGAATAGCAACCGGATGATAATTGGGGATGATGGTGGAGCACAAATAACTTTCGACGGAGGTGAGAACTGGAGTACTATGGATAATCAGCCCACCGCGCAGATTTACCGTGTGACGACCGATAATTCATTCCCCTACCGTATTCTCGGTGCCCAGCAGGATAACAGTACTATAAGGATCAAAAGCAGGAGCTCTGGTGCTGGGATTACCCAAAGTGACTGGCAGGAAACAGCAGGGTCGGAGAGTGGTTATGTTGTTGCAGACCCTTTGAATCCCGATATAGTCTATGGAGGAAATTACGGTGGTTATATTGCACGCCTTGATCATAAAACAGGAGAGAACAGGGCTGTATCTCCGTGGCCCGACAACCCGATGGGCTCTGGTGCCGATGTTCTTAAATACCGGTTTCAATGGAATTTTCCAATCTTCTTCTCACCCCACAATCCGAAGCGACTTTATACTGCAGGCAATGTCTTATTTGTTACGGAAAACGAAGGGCAAAGTTGGCAACAGATTTCTCCTGATCTGACAACCAATGACAAAACCAAACAGATATCAAGCGGTGGGCCTATCACACAGGATAACACTTCTGTCGAATACTATTCCACGATATTTACCGCAACTGAGTCATCTTATGAAAAGGACCTGTTATGGACAGGTAGTGATGATGGATTAATTTATGTGAGCCGTGATGCCGGTAAAAATTGGGCTAATGTAACACCTAAGGATGCACCTAAATGGATGATGTGGAATAGTGTTGATGTGGATCCTTTCAAAAAAGGAGCGGCTTATTTCGTTGGAACCCGGTATAAGTCAGATGATTTCACACCTTACATCTACAAAACGGAGGATTATGGTAATACCTGGAGGCTGATTACGAATGGGATTCCCAAAATGCATTTTGCAAGAATAGTTCGTGCTGATAAAAAGCGACCCGGACTTTTATATGCAGGGACAGAATATGGCATGTACATCTCTTATAATGATGGAGAAAGCTGGAGACCTTTTCAGCAAAACCTTCCTGTGGTGCCTGTCACTGATCTCACTATAAAGGAGAATGATCTTGTTGTGGCAACACAGGGAAGGTCTTTTTGGGTGTTGGATGATTTGAATGTGGTACAGGAACTTGATCCCGCTGTTGTGAATAAGCCCCTTCATATATTTTCAATAGAACCAGCGTATCGGTTCCAGGGAGGTAGTTCATTTGGCACTGCAAGGAATGCTGGTACTAACCCTCCGAATGGTGTGGTAATTAATTTTAACGCAAAGAATGTTCGCGACTCTTCTAAGACGTCAGTCACTATTTTCGATAAGGATCATAAGGAAATAAAAACCTTTTCAACAGATGCAAAGGAAGCTAGCAGGAAAATGGAGCTCTCAGAAGCAATGAATCAATTTGTGTGGAATCTGAGGTATTCACAATCAGAGAATTTTGAGGGTATGGTACTTTGGAATGGACTACCAAATGGTATTACAGCGCCACCGGGGAATTACTTTGCACGTGTACGGGTTGAGACTGATTCAGCAGAAGTGCCGTTTTTAATTAAAGCAGATCCGAACTATCATGTAAGCCAAACCGAGTATGAAGAACAATTTCAATTCCTAAAACAGGTGCAGGGTAAATTCGATGAGACTCAGAAAGCAATTAAGGATATACGCACTCTCCGCGCACAGATAAATGATTTTGTGGCTAAACAGGGAAAAGAGGTACCGAAAGAAGTGAAAACATTAGGAGATACTATTGTTCACAGGCTTACTGCCATAGAAGAAGTGCTTTATCAAACCAAGGCAAAAAGCAGCCAGGATGTGTTGAATTTTCCTATTCGGTTGAATGATAAATTGGCCGGTTTGTTCAGGGTGGTGAATAGTGGAAATTTTGCTCCCAGTAAACAAGCAAAGGAAGTTTATGCAGATCTTTCATCCCAGGTAGACAGGCAATTGTTGAAATTCAAAGAGCTGAAAGAAAAAGACATTCCTGAATTGAATCAAGTAATAAGGCAGAAGGCATTACCGATTATAGGGGTAAAATGAAGCTTGTTTACCTTATTTTAGTTATTCTGTGTATTATTTTAGACAAGAATAAGATTTGCTAATTACTATATTTGTTCTAACCCTTAGCTATGAAATGTTTAATTGTTGACGATAACAAGATGGCCAGGATGGCACTGAAGCAGTTAGTGACACAGGTACAGAGCCTCGAACTGGTTGCTGAATGTAGCAATGCCATGGAGGCTTATAATTATCTCAACGCGATACCAATAGATCTCATCTTTCTCGATATAGAGATGCCGGAAATGTCAGGCATTGACCTGATAAAAAAACTGGGGAATAAAAGACCACTCATCATCTTCACTACTGCTAAAAAAGACTATGCTGCCGAGGCTTTTGAATTGAATGTAGTAGATTATTTGGTTAAACCAATTACATTAAGACGCCTTATGCAGGCAATTGAGAAGGCGAATGAAGCCCTGGAAAGTAATAAAGAAGAAGTGAAGGTGGAGGAGCAAGGATTTGTATTTGTAAAGGATAATGGAGTACTGAAACGGATAAGCATAGACGACATTATGTTTTTGGAAGCTATGGGTGATTATGTGAAAGTGCATACACCACAAAAGTTTCATGTAGTACACGCAACATTAAAATCTATCGAGGAGAAGGTGCCTACTTCAAAGTTCGTTCGTGTACATCGTAGCTACATTGTAGCTATCAACAAGATAGACTTCATACAAGAGGGTACAATTACTATCGGAAAAACCACAATACCTGTAGCGGATACCCATAAAGCCACCTTAAATAAGCGATTAAACCTTCTATAATTTTTCACCGTAGTTTACTTCTGCTTCGTCGAAGTGTTTAAACATTTAGCCTAACAGTTAATGGTACACAGATTAGGAGAGATATTTTTGTTCTGCATTAGAAAACAAACAATATCCTGAAAATTCAAACCGTTACCCTTCGCTGATACAATATGGGGGTCGTAGCCAAAACTTATTCCTATGTTAAACCAAACGTTTATTGTATCATGTTGTAAACGAGCTAAGGGAACGGCTGCAGATGCAGCCTTCTCTTTTTCCTTATGAAGAAATTGGTAATATTTATATTAGTTCTGGCTCTCCTGATCGTGGCCGAATACTATTTCTTAAATGAAATCTTCAGCCAGCAGAGGTTTAGTGTTATCCTCGTAACGCTGATAACTATCTTTTTCTGCGTCTTTGCCTTAATGCGATTCTTCAAGAAATCTGTTTTATCCTCCGATTAAGCTTCTTGCGTAGCTGATTTTTATTACTTTCGACAGCTCTAATGCAACGCACTCTTTTTAGATATTGGGTATTGTGGCTATTCCTGTTGGGTATATTGACCGTTGTATACATCCAGGTGATCTCCGGAAATAATATTAATAGACTGATCCAGGGGAATAAAAGGTTATTCAACGAAATGCAGATTCAGTCCGAGCTGCGTAAGCTGGAATCAGATATCCTTACTGTGGAAAGTGATATACGGGGAGCTGTAATAACAGGGAAAGAGGAACACCTGGCAAATGTGCAGGCAAAGAATGATTCTATAAAAAAACAGATAGGATTCATTAAAGAGTTGTATCTGCATGAGTCACCAAATCAACAGGTAAACCAATTAGATCAGCTGCTGGAGCGGAAGATTGCATTTGGAAAACAGGTTTTAGGAGCCTATTCTATAGGAAAAGATTCAGCAGAAAAAGTAATTAACACAGGTGTCGGCAAACAAATTCGTGACAGCATTACTATCACAATTGCCGGATTAGATAAGTCGCGACAGCAGGAATTAAAGCAGATTGTTAGTTCAATAGAAGGGACGGGGGATAAGGTTCGGTTCTGGGGCTTTTTTATTGGTGTAATTGCCATCATAGCTGTAAGTGGTGCATTCTATTACATACTCAACCAGGGACGAAAGCAACAGCGAATGATACAAAAGCTGAATGTCTCAGAAAGAAGAAGTAAAGAACTGGCAAGTGCCAAGGAGCAATTCCTCGCCAATATGAGCCATGAGATCAGAACTCCAATGAATGCTATTCTCGGTTTTACTAACCTGTTGCGGCGAACTACATTAACAGAGGAACAAAGAAAATTTGTACAAAACATCCATACAGCGGGCGAAAACCTGTTAGCCCTGGTTAATGACATACTCGATCTTTCGAAAATTGAGGCCGGTATGATGGCACTCGAAGAAACAAGATTCAGCCTGCACAGCCTGGTAAGTTCAGTGGCAGCCATGTTCAGTGAAAAGATCAAAGAAAAAGGTCTGCGGTTCCAGATCAATATTGATAAAGAAGTACCTGACATTCTCACCGGGGACGCAGTAAGGCTTACCCAAATATTAGTGAACCTGCTAAGTAATGGAGTTAAGTTTACAGACAAAGGTGAGATCAAGGTCGGGATCATGCTGTTAGCTTCTACAGAAGAAGAGGCTAAAATCAGGATAGTAGTAAGTGATACGGGCATTGGTATAGTACCAACAAAACAGCATGCGATTTTTGAAAGATTTCAACAGGCAGAAACAGAAACAACAAGAAGATTTGGAGGTTCGGGATTAGGTCTCTCTATTGTTAAACAATTGGTGGACCTTCAAAAGGGTAAGATTTATGTAAAAAGTCAACCCGGTAAAGGTTCTGAATTTATCGTGGAACTTACATACAAGCTTCCGGATGTTAATCAATTGTATTCAGAGGCATTAGCTGCCCAGGAAGATCTTGTTTCTCTCCAAAAGATTAAAGCGCTCATAGCGGAAGATAATCCAATGAACCAGATGCTGATTGCTCACCTTATGAAAAGCTGGGAAATTGATCATGTGCTGGTGAGTAATGGGAAACAAGTGATAGAAGAGCTTCAAAAAAATTCTTATTCCATTGTATTGATGGATATCCAGATGCCGGAAATGGATGGATATACCGCCACCAGTATAATCAGAAATGAGTTAAAGCTGGATATTCCGATTATTGCAATGACTGCACATGCTATGGCAGGAGAAAGGGAAAAGTGCTTGCAACTGGGAATGAATGATTATGTGTCTAAGCCTATTAAGGAAACGATTCTTTACAATATGATTGCACGTAATGCTCAGCATGCATATGGGACTGAGGATCCTGCTAAAAATATAGATCTGGAGTATTTACATAACCTGTCCGGGAATGATCCTGAATTTGAACGTGAAATCTTACAGCAGTTCATTGTGCAACTCCCGGAAGAATTGGGTCGACTGGAAGCTGCTATTAGTGAAAAGGATTACCATAGGGTGAAGCAGGTGGCTCATAGTTTAAAATCAACTATAGGATATATCGGCCTATCTTCGGAACTTAATCCTGCCCTGGAACGGCTGGAACATTCATCCGTCACCCAAGACGATACTTCCATTTCCGAGGACTATAAAAAAGTGTATTTCAAGTGTGAACAAGCGCTTTTAGGTGTGCAGGAATTACTCGAAAAGAATACCCTTTAACAATCTATTTCGTTAACCTGGGTTGCCCTGCACAACATTGTTTGGCGATAATTCGTCTTTAAGTTACCGACAGTTTACAGGCTTTCACCGAATCAGGTATCAATAGAATTAATCAAGTAAGTAATTTCACATTGTCTTCAAAACGAGATTACAGATCGAAAGATTCTAAATAAATTGAACTTGGTTTCGTATGGTTAAGGGTGAAGCCCTGCTATTCTTGGCGGGGCATTTTATTTACAACAATCTCAACTTACTATAATCGAGCTTCCTATTATTACCATAACTAGGTTAGCAATGTCCTAATCAAAGCGTCCTGTGTCCACAGGAGGCTTTTTTGTTTAGAGACCCGCTGATGCATTTGGGCTTATTTTTGACAGATTTTGAATAAAGTTTGCATGGAGTTACCATGGAGTTAGTATGGAGTTAGAACGGCTTTACCCCATGCAAAGTCCATACATACTCCATACAAATGGTATCCAAACTTAATTGTACCCCTGATATTTTGTAACAAGGGAGAACAAGTTGATCACAGGAATATGACAGAGTATTTTAAAATAGGAAAGTTTGTAGCCACCTTTGGATTAACAGGAGAGGTCATATTAAAGCACCACCTGGGCAAGAAAAGTTCACTTAAAGGGGTGAAAGCCATCTTTTTGGAAGAAAGGAAGGACAGTTTCATTCCGTGGTTCATTGACTCCTCAAAAATCAGGAATGAGGCTGAAGTGCTTTTGAAGTTAGAAGGTATCAACAGTAAAGAGCAGGCCTCCGCATTAACTCAGAAGGAGGTTTGGCTGCCGGAATCCGATTTTAAGAAACTTTCAGCTACTAGTTCTCCTTTGAATTTACTTGGATATTCTATTGTAGAAGGAGAAAAGACCCTCGGAATAATATCAGAGGTCATTGAGCAACCTCATCAGCTTCTCTGTAAAATTGATCTAAAAGGCAATGAAGCTCTTATCCCCCTTCATGAAGAGACCATAAAGAAGATTGACAGAAAAAACAAGCGGATTATTGTGGAACTGCCTGAAGGATTACTGGAAATTTATCAGTAGCTATTCCAATTGTCTTTAATGTATTTCTCGCCTGGATCATATGTCTTTGCTGGTGGGCAACAATAAACCTGAATACATCTCCCAGCTTCAATTTGATCATATTGGTAATAGTAAGTGGTAGACGTATTTTGTTCAGATCCTTATCCCTGGCCAGCTCCAGCAGGAATAACAGCCGGTCCTCATGTTGATTAAATTCTTTTAATACGTTGTCAACATTAAGGCTATTTGGAAAATTAAATTTACGGGATGTCTTCTTTTTATTCTTTATTTCAAAAACATTAGTGGGTTTAATTGCTTTAATAAGCATCTCGCCCCAGAAGCCGGATTCAAACCAACTATTATTATCTCGGGATATTACAGAAAGTTGTTTTTCTATCTCGGGTAAATAAAGCCGGTTATAAGCATTTAAATGTTCCAGTATCTGCACGATACTCCATTTACCTTTTTCAGGGCAATAAACCATTTTATTTTTATCAACAGAGTCGAAATACGCCGCCGATTCTTTGATTTTTTGGACATCTTTAATGAGGCCACTCAGTAATTCTTCGCTTTTATATTTTGGCATATGAGGTTATTTATAAACTGGTAAATGCTTTTCAAATAACAGACCAAGGTTCTATACCTTTAGACTCTTGGCCGTTACAATCCGTCATATAGCTCACTTTGATCTTGATTCTTTCTTTGTATCGGTTGAAAGATTAAAAGATCCTTCACTCAAAGGTAAACCAGTTATTGTTGGTGGGGATGGCCAAAGAGGAATAGTTGCTGCCTGCAGTTATGAAGCTCGAAAATATGGAGTTGAAAGTGCCATGCCGGCATTGTCAGCTAAAAGGTTATGTCCTGAAGCTATATTTGTAAAAGGTAATCATCACGATTATAGCAAGTACTCCCGCATCGTTACTGATATGATCTCCTCTTCCGTTCCTCATTTCGAGAAAGCATCCATAGATGAATTTTATTGTGATCTCTCCGGCATGGACAAATATTTTGGAGTGAGCTCCTATACGCGGCAATTAAGAGAAAAAATAACCATGGAAACAGGCTTGCCAATTTCATGTGGTTTGTCCACCAGTAAATTAGTGAGTAAAATGGCTACAAATGAAGCAAAACCAAATGGTTTCCTCGAGATCTCTCCGGGTAAGGAAACAGACTTCTTGTGGCAACTAAGTGTAGATAAGATACCAATGGTAGGTAAGCAAACACAACAACAGCTTTATAGTATCGGCATTCACACTATTAAGGAATTGGCCCATACACCCGTTGACCAATTGGAGTATGCATTTGGGACTAAGTGGGGAAGAAGTTTATGGCAAAAAGCACATGGTATATCTGATTTACCTGTAGAGCAGTACACAGAACAGAAATCAGTGTCTCATGAAAATACATTCAATGAGGATACCAATGATCTCACTTTCCTCCATGCTGAGTTAGTTAAACAAACGGAACAAACCGCCTATGATTTAAGGCAAGATGAGAAACTTACCGGTTGTATCACAGTAAAGATCCGTTATGCAGATTTTACAACAGTATCACGACAGGAAGTAATTGATTACACTGCACTGGATGATGAGCTCATTCATAGGGTCAGGGACCTCTTTAATAAACTATATAAAAAGGGAGAGAAGATTCGGTTGCTGGGCGTGAGGTTTAGTCATCTTATTCCTATGACTGTGCAAATGAATTTATTTAATAATTCTCTAGATAAACTGGAGTTATATAAAACTGTGGATGAAATTAAGAACCAGTTTGGGGTACAGGCATTAACGAAAGCTATTTCAATGAAGAAGAAACCGGATACTCATTAAGATTCATGTAAAAGGTTTTATTACGGAATCGCTAATGTTTATTTTTGTAAATACTATTATCTCATACCAAATCTCTATTATGCAAAAAGAATGGATAGAATACCAGGAAAAAAATAAGGATCGGTTTTTAAATGAAATGTTGAACCTGTTGAAAGTACCCTCCATCAGTGCTAAAAGTGAGCACAAAGATGATATGCGTAAATGTGCCGAACTGGTGAAGCAAAGTTTATTAAACTCAGGTGCAGATAAGGCAGAAGTGATGGAGACCTTAGGGCACCCGGTCGTATATGGTGAAAAGATTATTGATCCTTCAAAACCTACTGTATTGGTTTATGGACATTATGATGTGCAACCACCTGAGCCGCTGGAGTTATGGAACACAGGACCATTCGAACCAACGATAAAAGACGGGAAAGTATTTGCTAGAGGTAGTGCGGATGACAAAGGACAATTTTATATGCATGTTAAGGCTATGGAAACAATGGCCAAAACAAACACCTTAGCGACTAACATTAAATTCCTGATCGAAGGTGAGGAAGAAGTTGGATCTCCCAACCTGGGACCCTTTGTTGCAGACCACAAAGAGTTGTTGAAAGCAGATGTTATCCTTATTAGTGACAGTTCTTTATTGAGCCTTGATACTCCAAGTCTTGATGTAGGTATGAGAGGGCTGTCTTATATACAATTGGAAGTTACGGGTGCAAACAGGGATTTACATAGTGGGACCTATGGAGGTGCAGTAGCTAACCCAATTACAATCTTATGTAAAATGATCGCTTCTTGTCATGACGAGAATAATCATATTACCATTCCTGGTTTTTATGATGATGTCGTGCAAGCTACAGAGGAAGAAAGACGTTTGTTGGCAAAAGCTCCTTTTGATGAAAAAGAATACAAAGAAGAATTAGGTGTAAATGAACTGTGGGGTGAGAAAGGGTATACAACCACGGAGCGGACCGGCATTCGGCCAACCTTAGAAGTTAATGGTATCTGGGGTGGATATACCGGGGAAGGTGCGAAAACAGTATTACCATCAAAGGCCTATGCTAAAATTTCTGCACGCTTAGTACCCAACCAGACTTCACATAAAATAACGGAGCTTCTGATCAACTATTTTCAAAAGAGTGCTCCGGCAGGTGTTACAGTGAAAGCAGAGTTACATCATGGTGGGGAACCCTATGTAACTCCGATTGATAGTAAAGGCTACCAGGCTGCAGCAAAAGCGATAAAAACAACTTTTGGAAAAGATCCGATTCCTGTCAGAGGTGGAGGAAGTATTCCTATTTGTACCATCCTGGAGAAGGAATTGGGAATTAAGATTGTGTTCATGGGCTTTGGTTTAGATAATGATAATTTGCATTCTCCAAATGAAAAATTTAACTTGGAGAACTATTATAAGGGAATAGAAACAATTCCTTACTTCCATAAGTTTTATTCAGAGAGCTGAGTCTCCTGATTCTATTTTTTCCAAGATTTTTCAATCTTGCTAAAGTGCAGTTGCCATGAGAAAACTCTGTGAAGCTGCACTTTTCAATTATGAAAGTTCTCCGGCATTATTATTTCTTTTTTAATCAGTACTAATTGTCGACAATGGAGAAAGAGAAATTAAGATTAGATAAATATCTATGGGCAATAAGGCTGTTTAAAACAAGAACATTGGCAGCAGCCGCCTGTGATACCGGTAAAGTTAAACAGAATGGTTCATCTGTTAAGGCTGCAAAAAGCGTAGCTGTTGGAGATGAATACGAGGTTAAGACAGAGGCTAAAAAATGGCGGATTAAAGTGATTGGTTTATTGCCTAGCAGGGTAGCTTATTCAGAAGCAATCAAATACTATATTGATATTACTCCACAGGAGGAAATCGACCGCCTACAATTCCAGGCAGCTTCTTTCCATACCGGGAAAAGACCTAGTAAGATTGGTCGCCCGACAAAAAAACAGCGACGGGAATTGGATGACATGCAGTCCTCTGGATTCAAGGAGAATGAAGATTGATCTATTTGCAGTTGCCTATTAAGCTTTTCTATCTTTGCTCATGCATATTGATATACTTACTGTACTTCCAGATCTTCTCCAGAGCCCTCTTTCTCACTCGATAATCAAGAGAGCACAACAGAAAGGATATTTATCTGTAGAAGTACATAACCTGCGGAAATGGGCTGTAAATGAGTATGGCCAGGTGGACGACTATCAATATGGTGGTGGTGCCGGGATGGTAATGATGTGTGAACCTCTCGCTAATGCTATTGAAGAATTGCAAACGAATAAAAAGTTTGAGGAAATTATTTTTCTAACACCTGATGGTACGACTCTGAACCAGAAAATTGCTAATACATTATCTCTCAAAAAAAACCTGCTACTAATCTGCGGCCATTATAAAGGCATTGATCAAAGGATTAGGGATCATTATATCACACAAGAAATCTCCATTGGAGATTATGTAATGAGTGGTGGGGAACTGGCAGCAGCAGTGATGGTGGACGTGATTGGCAGGTTGATTCCCGGCGTGTTGAACGATGAAACATCCGCTCTTACAGATTCTTTCCAGGATAACCTTTTGGCTCCACCTGTATATACAAGACCTTCTGATTATAAAGGGTGGAAGGTTCCGGACATACTGTTAAGTGGAGATCCGAAAAAAATAGATGAATGGCGTCATGAAGAGGCAGTGAGAAGAACAGGAGAACGCCGACCTGATCTGTTATTAGATTAATTTGGAATTATCTATCTGCATTACAATAAAAAATCCCGTTTTACTAGTAAAACGGGATTTAATCTTTTGAAGCGGTCTTGGAGTGCTGCTTTACAGCAGTAAAGAATTATCCTTCAGTTCCTTCATTACCAGCTGGTCTTCT
>JBLNAY010000058.1:0-17119 GCA_050259715.1 Candidatus Dadabacteria bacterium | reverse complement strand
TGAAAAAATTGGTTCCATTAATATTGGTACCATCAATATTCCCAGAAGGAGCCCCGGTGGGAAGTGATAAATAATCATCATATCCTTTATCTGTCAAAAGCTCCCATCCGGAAGTGGGCTCTATATTAAATGGATAATAATAATTAGAGGTGCCCGTTGCCTGAGACTGATGATAACTCAGGTCCCCTGAATTGGTCCATAATCCTGTTTTCACCGGTCTGTTTTGATCGTCATAAATAGTGACCATCCATTTGCCTGCAGTCCTAAGATTTGCATCCTGTGTCATGGATAAACGATCTCTCTTATCATAGACCATCCATACTTCACCGGCACCAGGCACTTTCTTGATAGTCATTCTATTTTGATCATCATAGGAATAATAGAAAGACAGTTCATCTCTTATACTGGAAGTAATAACCCAATTCGACATTACAAGTTCCACCGCACGTGGTTGTAATACCATTCTTAGGTTCTCCAATGCATCGTATATATAGTAAGTATTTAACCAACCAACATGGGCGGTGCCTGGAGTTGATGCAAGTTGTACTTTTTTCAAAATCAGCTTTCCTAGTTTGTCTTTATATTCAATTACCTGCTTCTGTTGTTCATCAGTAGTAATAGTTTTTACAAGAGTTCCGGCAGCATATATCGTTGAAGTACCTGGCAGACTGGCAGAAGCATCACCAATTGTCCAGATACGCACACTATCTACTGCAGTATTATTTAAGTACTGAATTGAGGTGCCTACACCTGAACCTACCCAACTATTTCCTGCAGGTAATGAATTAGCTATTCTTTCCAGAGGTGAAGCCTCACAATTTTCCTGGCTGTAATAATATGTTTCTCCATAATACTGGCCTTTGGAAAATGCGGAATCCTGCTGAAAAGGATTCATTTTAAAGTTTCCATCATCTGTGTTTGACGTGCTCCCTACTGAATTAGAGACAAAAGGAAGATATTTATACTTTTCCTGTCCTAAGTTATTATATGCATTTGCAACGATAAAATCCTTTTTTAATGGACTTTGCTGTTTTGCGACTGTTTGAACCGGTCTTCCAATACCATCAACATATTGAGTATTCATTAAAAAACTGTCTATAGATGCAGTAGGCAGGATTTTGCTTCGATCGGTCTGCGGAGCCTTTGCGTTCCATGTCCTGACATAATTAACTGTAGAACCGGAAGGGTATGACACTGGTGTTATTTGCTGACAAAACATTTGCTCAGAAAATAATAAGTAACATACCAAAGCTGCCATGTAGGTTCCAGCTCTTTTTAAGAGAATCTCCATAATATTTTTTTTATTAAGTAGGACAGATTATTGTAATAGCCTGGCAAAACTTTTTGATTTGATCGTCAGATCTTCATGGAACACACCTACAAGCTCTCCCGACTCATTGATAATAAATTTGTCACCGGGGCCATTAACATCAATATCAAAGTGCAGATTCTTTTCTTTATGTGTAAGCCATGAAAAAAGTGAATGTTGAATTGTACCAGCTCCTTTTCGTGTATACATCGGAGTTGTTATTATTACCTGGCTGCCGAGAATCGAAGTATAAAAATTTATCCGTTGAGGCAGATCTCCTTTAAATAATCCGTCATCAACTGAGGGAACTGCTATAACCTGCAATTTCTGTATGTTATTCCTACTTAATAGGTCGACAGAATGCAAAAATGAACTATCAGCAGACGTATTTGTAAAAGGCAAAACTATTACCAGCAACTTTTTCCCTTTGAATTCTTTAAGCATCACAGGTTTCCCTGATGCTGTAGTGACACTCACTTCATATATAGAAGGGCTGTCTTTAATTAAAGAAAGATTGAGTATGGTAGCTAAGAGAAATAACTTCATTTTTAATATTTTTAAATACCTGAATCAATAATGATTGAATTACAAGAGCTGGAACTCACACTAATATTGTAGAAAGTAGCTGAGGCAGCATATACCCCATTATTGGTGCAACAACCTAACAGATACTTGGTTGCATTACCTGCTTTAGAAATATAAATATTATACGTACCAGAAGGAATGCTGCCTAAGGTCTGAGCTCCCCCACCTGATGGTATTGAAAATGTATATTGCTGGTTAGTGGTTGTATTTGTATATACAACAGTGAAACCGCTGACTGCCATATAATTATTACTTTGAATGGTAACGCCACCATTGCAAGAGCCATTTGCATTTGCATAAGCCTGCCCATTTTGGTTCACATCATTTTGGGCTTTTTGATCTGCATCTGCCTGGCTGATGGTAGAAACGTAGGAGCCATATGGCACGGTATAAGTAACACTACTGCCTGATTGGCCGGGTGAGCAATCATTCTTTGTAAATGTGCCGCTTGCCTGCGAACTAAAATAGCTTGTATAACTTACTTTGTATTTATAATCATACAACTTCAGGATACTCTGATCAGCATCTCTAATGTTCAATAACCTTCCTAATCCATCATACTGATAAAATTTAAGTTCATTGTTTATTGAGGAGGAGGAAGTAAGACCAATTAATGGATCATAGGTATAGGACGTCATCTGAGAATTATTCGGATAAAGTCTTAATTCATCGATAATGCCTGACCCACCTATTTGCAAATAAGTGACGCCACTAACACTAGCTTCATAATAGGTCCACCCATTTTTTGATGCTTTGGCAACAGGAGAGGATGCACCCTGGATGGAAACAACGGCACCAGTATATGTCCAATATGATAGCTTATAGTTTATTGTTGAATTCAGATCCGATTTTGTAATGCTACCATTTGAAAGATCATAGGCCTGTGCACCTGTAAGTGCTGTTGTTACTCTGCTGGTCGATGGAATGGACCATCCTCCTGTTCCGTCAGATTCAAAACTAGTATAAGCAACCTTTAAAACATCGCTATTCGTAATCTGAGCTATTGGATAGGTATGCGAATAATCCCATAAATAACTCATTTTAATATCATCAGTTTTTGATTGCTCTTTTATATTACCATTGGCATCATATACGAAGTTTACTTTAGCCTTATAATACGCATCAGGTGAAGATAAAAAGCTGCCTTTTGTGATACTTGTCGAACTAACTGAAGTATTATAAAGAGTTTGAGGATATACTCCATACAGGTTGTTGTAAACAAAATCTGTTTTAGTTGCTCCAAAAAGATAATCGACACCTGCCCTGTTTAATGAAACTATCTGCTCTATCGGCATATTTTTCATATGCCACGCCTGCATTAATGTTATAGCCCTATTTGGTGAAGGCATAAAAGCATCTGCCGAATTAAGCAAACAAGTGGTCAAACCATTTGTACTATTATTTAAATTGCTTAAGGCAGTAGCTGATAAACTTTTATAATTTACTTCACATTGATAAGTTCTTAATACAGATTTCAGTGCTGTATTATTCTCGTTTGATCCTGCAGTAACATAAGGTATCGCTGCATTATACCTGTCACTTGTACATCGCTGGTATTGCCGCGAAGCACTGTCTCTCGCAGTTTTATATGTAGAATCAATCAGGTATGGCGTCGAACAGGAAGTAAAGGAATAATCATAAGGGTACTTTGACTGAGTTGTTATTAATTCATCTTTGCTATTCTTAGTAATAACCCTTGTAGGTTGGGTGTGATTAGGATTATCATAGTAATAGTCGGTGTGAATCGCTAAAGGATTACTACCATTTTGATCAAAGTTAACTTCGTCCGTTCCTATTAAATAGTTATACTCCGAAGATAAAGCATAAGGATGCGATTCATACAATGTAAACCTATCAATCGTATCTAAGGGATAAGGGCTTTCAAGAGGTGGAATTAGCATGTTGCAATTACATGATGGCGGATCTACAACCTGGCTGACATTAGACGTGAATCCCCACAGGTTAATAACTGACCTGGGGTCATAGTAGTTTGTTTTTTTCTGCAAGGTATCATATCCGCCTGGATGGGATTTTAAAGTAAATTGATTAACTAAAAAGACTCCTAAAGCCGACATTCCATCAGATGAATACTGGTATACTGTTTTTCCGGAAGCTGCAGTATCATTGTTTATTTCTGTCACCTCAGGATAAAAATATTGATCGCTGATTACAGTAGATAACGGAGAACCATAATCGGAAGAATAAATATTTTCAGTATAAGTGCCCCACTCATTCTTATGCGAAACTGAATAAAATCCATAGCCATTTGCAGATAAAATCTTTGCAGGCTTGTAGACATAATTCTTAACAATTGCCGGAACAGAATTATTAATGTTGTCGTAAGATTTTATACTTTTAATTCTCAGCCCCGGACCTGGATCGCCTGCAACAGCCACTGGCTCTTTCCATTTGTAATCAATAGTGGCAAATGAACTTATGGATGTTGATTCACAACTTACTTTATAATGATAAATTCCAGGTTGAAGGTGAAAAGTATCTGTTTGTGAAGAGATAGATTTGCCTAACCGCAGTGACGTGTATAACAATGCACCTATAACATCTCCTCCACCTCCGTCTGCATAAATATTTAAGATCTGTGTATTATTATATACTCCGTATGGGTAATTGCTTATATCCCTTCCGAAGGTTATGTTTATAGTCTGTTCTTTATTAATCTCAAAAGTTTGCCAGCCTATTGTTGGGTCACTGATTCCATTATATGTAACAGTTAATGAACTTTGTCTTGGCTGTAAATTTTCCACATTTTCATTTGGCTGTATTCTATTTAACTCATAATCAAAGTTGGTGTATCCTCCTGTTGGGTAGATTACTTTTGACAGGAGGCCGTTCATACTGAAAGTTGAATCAACTGTTTTATCAGCACTTGTTGTACCTGTAAGATCATGACCAATTAAAGAAGATTCAAACAAAGAGCCATTACTGAACTTCCCATTAAAATACCCCCATTTATCTATCGCTCTTGTACCCTTTGGATAACTACCTGCTTCGTTGTAATACTGAAAAGAATAAAAACCGGGAATGTTCATGTTTTCCTGGGCTGAACTACTACCCAAGGTTTTATTAACATACGTGCCCTGAATATCAATTGAAGTTAGTTTTAATTGGCAAGTTGTAGAATAGCTTGTATTGCCAAAATAGCCATGATTTAAGGTAGCTGTTTTAAGCAAAGTGCCATGTGAATCATATGTTGAAATGTAGTTTAACGAACCTCCGCCAGCTGAAAGATCATTCCTTGTTGAAGATCCTGTACTGAAGGTGATATACCCTATTCTAGAAGAAATCTTATTGAGTTGTTTAGCCGATACAGATGCACCTGTGAAAGAGTTAACAGTCCAACTGTCACATGTATTGCAACCGGCTCCTCCACTTGTTATTCCACTCTTACTGACATAAGTTTCAGAATAGCTATTATTAGCCTGTCTATATGTCCACTGCGTATAATAAAAATCAATTTGATCTAAATTGTCCTGGGATATAATATGGGATAAGTGCCAGCATGAGATATAAGGAGGCATAAATGGCACACCAGGTGTTTTGTTGGGGGGAGAGGTAGTTTCCTGCTCTTCAAAAATATAGTTTGTCCCATCTTCCGCTATAATTTTAAAACCCTGGCTTGTTTTACTTATACTTAAGTCCTGGTGAGGAAACAAATATGTGTTATCCCCAACTAACACGAATTTACCTGAATGGCCATTAAAATTAAACACATAGATGTCAGGCTCGGTGTCCATGTCTCCTGATCCTGCAACATCCATGAAGTCAGTATTGTTAGTAAGATCCAGGATATCAGCATAATCTGTCCAATGGTTAGAGTACGCATCCGATTCATCAACTCTTCCTTTTACGATTCTGGTTATAGCTCCCGCTCCCTGCAAACTCCAGCCTAATCCTACCCATGTGGCTTCTTCTGAAGGACGATAGCCATTATAGTTGTAGGCAAGACTTACATTGACAGATAACTTATTGGATTTTAATTCTGTAATCGGAATTGAAACATTCGTCATCCCTGAATAAAGAGTTACCGGCTGAATTCCGAATTTTCCAAAAGAAGCTGCTTCCGGTGAAGGAGCAATAAGGCTTTTATTTAAATCTGGAGTAGTAACTGTCTGCGTCCATGAATAATTAGACAGCAGAAGTAAAAACACAAATAATTTTCTCACAGGAAACATGATCTGATTCTATTTAATTTATTTTAATGAATACCCAATCCTGAATAGCAAAGGCTGCGCTCTTGGCACCTGCTCATAACTCATAAAATCCCATAACACTTTCATCTCCCCCTTAATCTTCTTATTCACCTGGTACCTCTTGCTCAAACCAATCAATCCGCTGTGCTGCCAGGCAGAATAATCCTGCAATTGCTGAACGGTGCGTATCAATGAACGATAGTTCATCTCATAGCCACCACTCAGGTAAAAGCTTCCCTTTATCTTATAATCGAGGTAACTTCGGGCACTTATTCCCTGGTAGGTCATCTGAATATTATTCCATCCTGTGCCCCAGCCAATCTTGCCACTGCCTCCTACACCAATCACACTCTTATCATTCAATTTGTAACCAACAGAGAAGCCTATATCGGAAGTAACAGGGAAGAATAACTTTGCTTTTTGGGACTGTATGTTTCCTCCCAATTCAAGACGTTTTAAAAAACTCCTGGTCTTCTGTGAATTCGGTTTGAAGCCTTGCGGTAAATCCACATCTGTAGATGAATTACCAAAGGTTCCGCTGGTGAATTGTGAAGCCCTGTTCTTTAAATCGTTTAATTGTCCTTGTGCAGCCTGCATGTTTTGTTGAAGCACCTGGTTGACATTTGCTCCAGTACCAAATCGATCTGCAAAAAGTTGATTGAGACTGGCCCGCGTCTGTAAACCTGCAACAGAGGCGGTGCCGCCTTGGGAAGAACCCGGAAGTGCAAACAGGGATCCTAAGGTGGAATTGCGTGCGAAGAACTCTTTAAAGGAAGGAAATTGCATAGCCACTTTCATCAGCTTCTTTTCCAGTTTATCGGGGTCTTCAAAAGCGTCCTTGTATTCTTTAATTTGTTGCTGGTAATAGTATACCTGCTTACGGTATTTATTGAGTTCCTTTATTAAACCCACCTTTTGAAGTTGTTCTTTTAGCAGTTGACGTCTTTGACTCAAAAACTTTTGAACCTGGTCGGAAGTATTTAGTTTTTCCTGTAATCCTTTTTGCTGCTCAAGAAGTAACTGGACCTGTTTGGCATTTGCAGCAGGCAAACTATTTGTGTTTAAAAAACGGAGTGCTGTAGATAATGAATCGAGGTGGCCAGAATAAACGGAACTATACTTATTTACTATGGGAGCATTCCTGAGTTGTTGATATTTTGTATTCAGATCAGAAGGAAACAGCTGCTGTGCGAGTAACGAATCTTTTTTCCACAGCTTACGTTTTAATTTTTCTTCCTGCTTCTGAAAACGGGCCAAATATTTAGCTGTTTGATCTTCGAGTTTTGCTTCAGTCTTCCTTGTTTTTTTGTCGATTGAAGCAAATAGTTTATCCGGAAATGAAATGATCTTGTCAAAGCTGGTGGAATCCTGCGCATGTACAATGCTGATTAACGAAGTGAAAGAAAGAAAAAATAGCAGTGTACGTTTTGGCATTTAAATTCAGTTTTACTAACGGTCTCAGAGGCTTCAAAAGTCGAAAGCATTTTTCCTTTATACAATGTAGATGTCCGTAAATTTTCCATTGCGGAAACCTGAAGTAATAAATAAATACACTTACTTATATTATAGACTTTTTAATATTTCAATACATATCATTTTATTATCTGAATCCAAACATTAGATTAGCGACGCATGGACACGCTTGAGCATATAAGATTAGTAATAGCAGAAGATGCGGTTGTTTTTAGAGAAGGATTGAAATCTGCAATAAAGAACTACGCAACAGATCGACTATCAATTGTAGGTGAAGCTGAAAATGGTAAACAGCTGTTGAACATAGTTGATAATATAAATCCTGATGTGGTAATAACAGATATTCGTATGCCTGAAATGGATGGATATCAACTCACCAGGCAGCTTCGCAAAAATTACCCTACTATTCCTGTGTTGGCGCTTTCCAACTTAAATGATGGAAGTTCGATTTATCATATGCTTGAAGCAGGTGCTAAAGGATATATATCAAAGACAGCACCATTTGATGACATGATAGAAGCCATTCAAACGGTATATAGTGGAAGGATCTATTATTGTAATTCGAGTTCCAGTTCTTTGCTTCAACTTATAGGAAAACGAAAAAACAAGTTATTCAATGGGGATAATGAAGTGTCATTAACTGTACAAGAGATTACATTTATAAAGCTACTTTGCAGCGAACTTTCCATAAAAGAGATTGCCGTTGAAATGCACCTGAGCGTGAGGGCGGCTGATGATTATTGCAGGAGGATAAAAGAGAAGACGAAAACGATCAGTATGGTGGGGATAGCATTGTATGCAGTGAAGAATGGGATTTTATGATGAAGAATTTACTCCGTGAAAAGCGGTCTTATTATATTTAAGTGGTTACAGTTTATTATAATAAGTGTTATAAAATTTATATTGCATAGGTATGGTTCAAATCCATCAAAAGTATTGACGTGTTCTTTGACAATCTTCAGGTGACGTATATTAGAGGCCCATTGTTGGAGGAGACGCATTATTATCCGTTTGGACTTAGCATGGCTGGTATCAGCTCAAAAGCTTTAAACTTCGGTTCTCCAAGTAATAAGTTTAAGTACAATGGTAAAGAAGAACAACGGCAGGAGTTTAGTGATGGTTCAGGACTTGAATGGTTAGATTATGGCGCAAGAATGTATGATAACCAGATTGGAAGATGGATGATAATTGATCCCCTTGCTGATAAGATGCGCCGGTTCTCACCTTACAATTATGCTTTAGATAATCCGATAAGATTTATTGATCCTGACGGAATGGGCCCAACACCTCCCTGGTTAAAAGAACTATGGTTTGCTATTCACCATCCTGTTGCTGGACTTGATATTGGCACTTACCAAAAAGGTCCTGTTACTAATATTTCTTCGAATGCGGTTAGATTTTCTACAAGAGGAACATCACCCCAATCAGGACCAATCTTACAAGAGAATGGAGATCATACAGGAAGCCAGATTAATGCTTTTCGACATGGATTATGGTCAGCCTCTATTACAAGCAAGTATGGAACTGATATTGCAAAGCAAGCTACCGATGCTCATGAAGAAAATCCTTCTGCAGATCTTTCACAAAAGACATTTAGCGGAAAAAATGCTTTGGCAAGGGCAGATCAAACCATTGATTTGTTAAATAATCAGATTGGAATGGAAATCGGGAGAGCCAATCCCAATGCCTCTATGAAAGATTTAGCAGGAAAGACAGCTGATTACTTCCATGATAATGGTTTATACACTGCAACAGTAGGTAAACATGGAACAGTAACAATAGGTCAGACTAAGATTACGGATGAACAATACAAACAATTGCAGGGAGTAATTAAAACCTTAGACAATAACGGCTTTACACCACAGGAACAGAGTAAAAATGAAGTGAATGGTAAAAGTCAGATAGAGCAACAAAAGATATTACACACAATGCCGGTGATAATGTAAGCACAAAGAATTTGAATATGAAAGTATTAAAGTATAGCCTTATAGCTTTTACAATAATCTTAATAAGCTGCAATCAACAGAGTAAGTTTGACAAAACTAAGTGGGCTACAGGGGGGAATATGGAGTTCCCTTATCGAACCAGTATGTTGAAAGATTTAACAATGAACTATAAATTGGTTGGGCTTAAGTATTCTGAATTGATAGTTTTATTAGGACAACCGCAATATCATGACGGCACATTATCCATAGGCTATGAAATAGACACTCATTATGACGTGATTGACCCAGTATATAACAAGAAGCTTGTGTTTACTTTTAATAAAGACTCTGTAATTACTTCATACAAAGTAAATGAATGGAAGAAAGGCTACTAACCCCAAAAGTCGCATCGCTGCGGCTTTTGAGGTTTTACGAAAACAGTTGTTTTTGCAAATCGCTTTTGAAGATAAATGCATCAAGAAACTCTTTCACGAGTTTCTTTTTGTTTGGGAGAAGTTGTTCCACTTTACGGAATTGGGAGAGCAGTTCTTCATGTAATGGCATCGGCTGATTTATCTTGCATGGTGCTAATGAGCATTTATCGGTTGTTACACCTTAAGGTTTAGCGATACAGTTTAAAATATCGGCGGCTGGCACGGTAAATAATCTTGATCAAATACTGGTATCGGTTATTACAGCATGCCTTAAGCAACACGATTTAAGAAAAGTGCAGTATCTGTCTAGGTACAAATAGTTCAGTTCAACAGAAAAGTACAAATCGAATGTGATCAGCAAACCGATCCGCTCCGATGAATCTTCAGTAGGCAATCTAGGTTGTTGTTCTGCCCATCTTAAGTAACTCCGATTGGGCACTGTGGCTCTCGCCGCAGTAGGGGTGGCTCCTCGAATGCAAGCTGATTCTAAATGTTACTTTCTAAACTTTCTCAACCCTCTCAACCTCCTCAACTTCTTTATAAATAGAACGGTTGCAAAAGTAATGACAGTATCATCTGCTTTTCGTGATGACTGATTCAGCGCTTTATTTCGCGATTGTCAGGCTTCCGCAATCTTCAGCCAAACGAAGTTAGAGTCACAAAGGGCTGATTTCTCTAACAAGTTAGTGATCACACCTGCCTGGTTTTTTTGCCAAAGGATACCACAACCTTTGTCAAAAAAACTATGCAAAAAACAACTACAGTGCCGCTAGTTCCTGAATTCCTAAAGTTCATCTCCGCCTCCCAAAAAGGAAGAAGAACCAAATACCCCGGTAAAAAATTATCAAAAGGAACCATCAACCAATATAAATGTGTTTACAAGCTGCTCGGGGAGTATGAAACAAAATACAACACCACCCTTACTTTAACCCTGTTAAGGCGAAATTCTTTACCGCTTTTAAAATCGCAGAAAAAATATTGGGCGACTTTCCTTAAAAACTTCCTTTCTTTCCTTTACAACCGCAAAAATTATTTCGACAACTATGTATCGTCAGTATTAAAAGTCATACGCTGTGTATTCAACTATTTAGTGCAGGAACGTAATCTGCCTATCGGCAACTTCCATAACCAGTTTAAAATTCCATGTAAAGACACCTCTCCCCTCGCCCTGGAACCGGCTCAACTGAGATTTTTAATTGTCAGCAAAGATTTCGAAAACGCCCTTCCTGCTCACCTGGTAAGAACAAAAGACCTATTCGTTTTCGGCTGCTCGGTGGCTCTTCGCTTTAGTGACCTGATGCGGCTTAAAAAATCTGATGTTATCAACTCCCCCTGTGGAGCTTACCTTATAGTATATACCCAAAAAACAGGAACAGAAGTAAGGCTGCCCCTACCCGGCTATTTAATCGACATCATTAACAAATATAAATCCAGTGTTCGACGCTACCTGCTGCCAAGGCTTTCCTTAACCAACTTTGATTTACAGGTAAAAACCCTTTGTCAAAAAGCCGGCTGGGACTATGTAGTTAGAAAAATCCGGTATAAACAAGGAAAGGCAATAGAAAGAACCCACAAGGGCAGGTCTTTTTGTTTTGCCGAGCAGGTATCCTCTCATACGATGCGAAGAACAGCCATAACCACTTTACTGATCCTGGGTACACCCGAAATGATAGTGCGGCGCCTTTCAGGCCATAGCGCCGGCAGCAGGGAGTTTTATCGTTATGTTATGGTAGCACAACATTACCTGGACAAAGAAGTGAAACAGGCTTTTATAAGGTTGATTCGCGATATTGGATATGAGATATGAGATACGGGATTCAGGATCATAATACAGGATACTGGATTCGGGATAGATATTTCCGGGAATGATGTGTAGTCATGAAAAGCCGTCAGTGGTTATTGTAAATAGAAAATAGAGCTCTTTTTTAGCATCACTAAGCCACCTGTAATATATGCTGGTGCGCCCACTTCAGGGCTTTTTGAAATTGTTCCTTTTCAGTGAGGTTTGTATTATCCAAAACAACGGCATCATCAGCTTGTCTTAAGGGGCTTATCTCACGATGTGAATCGATATAGTCTCTCATCTCCAGGTTTGTTCTTACTTCATCTATCGTTATATTCGGATTTTTCTCATAAAGCTCTTTAAACCTTCTTTCCACTCTTACCTTATTATCCGCAGTCATAAAGATCTTCAGTTCCGCATCCGGGAAAACGACGGTACCTATATCACGGCCATCCATGATTATTCCACGATGGCGGCCCATCTTCTTTTGTTGTGCCACTGCAAACTCCCTTACTTCTTTTATGGCTGCCACATCACTAACCTTTTCTGCAATTACCAGGTCCCTGATAACGTATTCCACATTCTCTCCATTCAGATGCATCTCAGCAGCCTTGCTTTTAGGGTTATAAATGAATTCTAGAGAAATTTGTTTTAAGGCCTTATGCACCTCCTTTTCATCCGTCCAGTCCACATGGTTCCTGAGAAAGTAAAGTGTAATAGCACGGTACATAGCTCCACTGTCTACATAAATGTAATCCAACTCCTTTGCCAGCTGTTTTGCCAGTGTGCTCTTGCCACACGATGACCAACCGTCTATTGTAATTATAATTCTTTTCACCTGTTTACAAAGTTGCCAAGTATCCGGGATAATTCAAAAAGAGAACATCAGAAACTTGTTGCCTGTGGAGAACTATTGTTTCAAAGTCTCTTCGAAAAGTTTGTATACACGCTTATATTCATCCGCCCAGCTACTGGGTTCTACAAATGAATGATTTTCTACCGGGTAAACAGCCAGCTCCCAGTTGTTCTTACCTAATTCTATTAACCTTTGTGACAAACGAACAATATCCTGGAAGTGCACATTCTGATCTACCATTCCATGACACATAAGTAAATGTCCTTTCAGTCCTTCAGCATAATAGATGGGAGAACTTCTTTTATAAGCTATGGAATCGTCAAAAGGCTGATTCAGAATGTTGGAGGTATATCCATGATTATAATGTGCCCAATCAGTTACCGACCTTAGAGCTCCACCAGCAGCAAAAACATCCGGCTGTGTGAACATAGCCATTAATGTCATGAAACCTCCATAAGAGCCTCCATATATTCCAATTCTCTTTGGATCAATTGCCAGGTTCTGCACCAGGTACTTAGCAGCATCTACATGATCATCCAGGTCTTTGCCTCCCATATAGCGATATATGCCTGTACGCCAGTCGCGTCCATAACCGGCACTTCCACGATAGTCAATTTCTAATACAGTGTATCCATTATCAGCTAAGAGGTTATTAAACATGTACTCACGGAAATAACTATCACTCCACCATTTGTGGGCATCCTGTAAATAACCGGCACCATGAACAAAAAGAACGGCTGCCCTATTGTTGGTTGTTGCAGTGGGTTTGTATAAACGTGCATAGATGGGTTGACCATCCCTGGCTTCTATAGTAATAACCTCCGGCTCTCTCCATGAATAAGATTTAAACTCCGGTGATTGCGCCTGGAAAGTTACTTGCTTTGGATTGGCACCTTGTTTATTATCCTGTAGGAATAATTCCGGTGGCTTATTGGAGTAGGAATATAAAATAGCTAGTTCCTTCTCATCCGGAGAGAGACTAACCTCATTACCACCGGACATTGTGGTCAATCTTTCCATTTTACCGCCTGCTACAGGCAATCGGTAGAATTGCTTCTCACCCGGATGTACTTCATTTGTGGTTATATAGAATGTTTTACTATCCCGGGATAATTGAACCTCCTGCACTTCAAACTTCCCGGAGGTCAAAGCTTTTATTTCACGAGTATTAACATTGGCAGTATAAAGGTGAGAATACCCGGTAGCTTCACTTTGGAACCAAAAAGTATTTTCATCAATCCAATAATCAGCATTCCTGTTATAAAGTCCATAGCCTATTCCCGGCCCACCAATCCATGCTTCATCTCTCTGGTGATCTATTGGTTTTAATGTCCCTGTGGCAGCCTCTAACAACATAAGCCACCTATCCTTATTGTCTAACGAACGCACTTCGATGAATGCTTTCGTTCCAGTTTTATTCCAGAAAGGCACACTATAACTTACATCACGTCTTCTTATCGCTGAACTATCATTCTTGTATTCTTTTAGAAATGCTGGCAACACCTTAATTCCGGGTAAGTTGTCTGTTCTTACAAGGAAAATCGTGTCTTTTATCCTATCGTACACATACAATTGTGCTGCAGTTTGAGGTGCTCCTACCTTTGTTCTTCCGCGGATATCATTCGTAAATCCTGATTCAGTAACATATTCCGGGACTATCGTTGTTTTACCCGTGCTTGCCTTGCTGAGAGTATAAGTTATAAATCGTCCATCAGGAGATACAATAATATTTCCAGGTGTTTTATCCTCCAGGAAAACAGGATGTAATTCTTTTGCTTTTTGTGCCTTAGCCGCAGCTTCTGCCAATTCACGTTTGTGTTTCCTTTCTGTAATAACCAGGGAGGTTTCCAATTGATCTTGCTGTAGATATTTTTCCTGTGTTGTCAATTCAGCATCACGTGGCGCGGATCCCATTTTAAAATTTGTTAGTTGCTCCGATACCCCAGTGGCAATATCCCAGGCATATAAATTCTGATTCCTCAGGTAGGCTATCCTGCTTCCTCTGTTTGTAAACTGTGGAGAATACTCCAAATCAACAGTTTGCGTTACCTGGATGGTCCTGCCGGTCTTTAAATCAGTATAATAAAGGTCGCCATCATTAACATAGGCATAAGCAGTTCTGGCTGTATTAAAAACAACATTATAAATCGCCGGTTCATTCTTCCTGAAAACGATGGTAGACTTTTTTGGAACCAGGTCTGTTGAAGAAATATAATACACTGAATCAGATATGGCTTTCTCCGGATTCCATGAGAACAATAAATATTTCCCATCAGCGGTCCACGAAGGATCTTTTGGAGAAGTGCCAATCCATTTTGGATCACGCATGATCTTTTCTACAGTCAGCTTACCTAAGACCTGTGCAAAAGAGAAGTTGACTGTCAACAGGAATACCAATACAATAATTTTCCTCATGATTTTCAAAAGAGTCGTTAATTGGTTGATTAGAAAGGACAAATTAATTATAAAAATGCATTAGTGGATTGGGCACTTAAGACTAAAGCCTTGTCTTTATAACCGGCAATATTGACATTTTCCATGAACTGAAATCACCTTCCAATATATGCTTCCGGGCTTGTTTTACCAACCAGAGGTAAAAAGCAAGATTATGTACAGAAGCGATAGTTAGACCGAGTATCTCCTGTGATTTAAATAAATGTCGCAGGTAAGCTTTTGTATAATACCGGCTGGTTTCGCAAGGAAGATCCTCATCTAAAACTGAAAAGTCATTCTCCCATTTTTTGTTATCAATGTTGATGATGCCTTTCGTAGTAAACAGCATCGCATTCCTCCCATTCCTTGTAGGCATTACACAATCAAACATGTCTACACCCAGGGCAATGCACTCAAGTATATTCCAGGGAGTACCTACTCCCATTAGGTAGCGCGGCTTATCGAAAGGCAAATGTTCACAGCATAAATTACAGATATCATACATTACCTCTTCCGGCTCGCCGACACTCAGGCCACCAATGGCGTTTCCTGTTGCTCCTTTTGAACCAATGTATTCACAGGATTCTTTCCGCAGGTCTTTATATACAGCCCCTTGCACAATAGGAAAGAGATTTTGTGTATGTCCGTATTTATCCGGGGTGTTGTTAAAATGAGTAAAGCACCTGTCGAGCCAACGATGGGTAAGCTTCATTGAATCAAGTGCGTACTTATATTCAGAATTGGCAGGCGGACATTCATCGAAAGCCATCATGATGTCTGCCCCAATACTACGTTCAATGTCCATTACTTTTTCAGGTGTAAACAGGTGTTTGCTTCCATCAATGTGACTATGAAACATTACCCCTTCTTCATTAATCTTCCGCTTGGCTGCTAAGGAAAAAACCTGGTATCCACCACTGTCTGTCAATATAGGCTTGTGCCAGTTCATGAAACGGTGCAATCCTCCTGCAGCATCCATCGTTTGCATACCGGGTCTCAGGTAAAGATGATAAGTGTTGCCGAGGATGATTTCGGCTTTCACCTGCTCTTTTAATTGTTGCTGTGTCACCGCCTTTACGCTTCCAATAGTACCTACAGGCATGAAGATGGGAGTTTCAATTACGCCATGATCAGTCGTTATTTTCCCTGCCCGGGCGGCAGTGGAGCTATCTGTTTTCTGCAATTCAAATGATAAAGCCTGCATGGCAGCGAAGATAAAGAAAGCAGTTGCGTCTAAGGCTAAATAGAGTTCTATCACTATTGAATCACAATTAGATAACTATTAGATAACTATTAGACAACTATTAATTGTTGTTCAATTGTTATCGAATAGTTGTTCATTCATTATTTAATTGTGATTGTTATTGCAGGAGCAGGTCAGCTAAATGGCAGGAAGGATTATTATCTTCGTCGTCATGCTTCTGAGCCCGGGTGAACTTCTTTTGTTCCTTTTTGTGATAGTAACCGCTATCCAATTATTCTTTTACCTATACTTCTTTCGACTCCTGGCATTTTACCAGCATAAAAAACTACAACCTGTCGAAAGTCATGATGTTACGATTGTTATATCTGCCAGGGATGAAGAAGATAATTTAAAGGACAACCTTCCCCTCATTCTACAACAGGAACATGAGGGGTCACGTGAAGTAATTGTAGTAAATGATCATTCCACTGACAATAGTGCTGCAGTATTGAGTGAGCTCCAAAGTCGTTTTCCGTATCTCAGTATCATTGACCTCTCCGGAACAGAGAAAACGATAGCAGGAAAAAAAGTTCCACTATCCACTGGCATCAAACAGGCGCAAAATGAAATTCTTTTACTTACCGATGCAGATTGTTCCCCTGCTTCTACAAGCTGGGCCTTGAAAATGCAGCAGCCTTTTCGAAATGAAATTGAAATAGTGCTCGGTTATGGACCTTATAAAAAGGTTAATGGATTGCTGAATAAACTAATCAGGTTTGAAACCTTTCATACCGCTTTACAATATTTGAGTTTCGCACTGGCTGGCAAAGCTTATATGGGTGTGGGCCGTAATCTTGCCTATAAAAAGAGATTATTTGAAAACGCCGGCGGATTTTCCTCCATCAGCCATGTAGCGGGGGGAGATGATGA
>JBLNAY010000057.1:0-6138 GCA_050259715.1 Candidatus Dadabacteria bacterium | reverse complement strand
GAAAAGATCCTGGACAATCAGCAGGTCTATCTTGCTGAATGCTGATCTTGACTCGTTGGTATTTGGTAGGGAGAAGAATAGATCATATCCCACCAACCACATAGCCTTGAGTTCACCTTTAACGGCAGCATCCATCATCTGGAGAACATTCATTCCATGAGTAGATGGCAGGATGTTTTTCCACAGGTCTTCAAATTTCTCTTTATAGTTTTTTATCAAAGCAAGACCCGTATACACTGCAGGATCACATCCCATCATAGCCACGCCCTGAACATTATTTTGCCCCCTGAGCGGGTTGATGCCTGCACCTCTTTTCCCAATATTTCCTGTCAATAAGGCAAGGTTTACCAACCCGATAACTCCCTCTGTTCCCTGCAGGTGTTCTGTTACTCCCAAACCATGAAAACATATCGAGGGTGATTGCTGTGCATAAATACGTGCTGCCTTAATTATCAACCCGGAAGGAACACCACAAATTTCACTTACGCGTTGCGGCGTCCACTGGCTGATAAATTCTTTAAATTCTTCCCAACCCTCAATCCTGTTCTCAACAAAGGTTTTTTCAAACAATCCTTCTGTAATAATTACATGTGCCAATCCATTAAGCAACGGGATGTTCGTACCTGGTTTTAATTGCAGGTGAACGGTCGCATAGTTCGCCAGTTCGATCTTTCTTGGATCTATAACAATGAGGTTCGCACCTTTAATTACCTGTTGTTTAATACGCGCCCCAATCACAGCATGGGCGGCGGTGGTGTTGGAGCCAACTACCATTATTGTTTTCGCCAGTTCAATATCGTTGAACGAATTGGTGGCCGCACCAGTTCCGAGGGTCATATTCATGGCCTTCGCGGTCGGTTGATGACATACCCTTGCACAATTGTCAACGTTATTGGTGCCAATCACTGTGCGGGCAAACTTCTGAATCACATAATTGTCTTCGTTAGTCGCTCTTGCTGACGCTAATATGCCAATGGAATCAGGTCCATATTGCTGTTTAATCTTCCCTAGTTTTTCAGCACAATAATTCAATACCTCTTCCCATGATACCACTTTCCAGGTTCCTTTTTCCCGGATCATTGGTTCTGTGATGCGGTCTTTGGCATAGATATATTCCCAGGCATATCTTCCTTTTACACACAGGTGGCCTTTATTGACGGCACCTCCTTTCCGTGGTTTGATGTTCACGATCCGGTTGTCCTTCACACCAACTGCTATTTCGCATCCCACACCACAATAATTACATACACTGTTTACCACTTTTTCCGGATGTCCAAAGCGGATTACATTTTTATCTTCAATAGCCCCGGTAGGGCAAGTGTCTGCACACGCACCGCAGCTAACACAGGAACTGAACCGGAATTCACCATCATTATCCGGTCGCACCTGCACTTCATTCCCGCGGTTGATTATATGCCATACAAACTGCCCCTGCACTTCTTCGCAGATATGCACGCACCTGTAGCAATGTATGCAACGAGCCATATCCACTTGTATATACGGATGAGAAACGTCAATATGATCATAAGCTCTTTCTTCAAGGTCATTTACTAATCCATAATAATTCAGCCACTGGTGAAATTCTTTATCCGGGAATTGCAGCACTTCTGAAAGAGGATAGCCCGTTGCCAGCTGCTTCACTATGTTTTTGCGGTAATCTTCCAGTTCCGGCAAATTCGTTTCAATCTCCATCTCTCCTGTTACTAGGGTGCGGCAGGAGGGGATCCACTTACTGCTGCCTTTTTCTTTCACAAGGCAGGTGCGACAAAAAGATTTAGGTTCCAGGCGATCATCATGACAAAGGGAAGGAACCCTTATCTCATTCTGGTGTAGTATTTCCAGTATGGTCTGGCCTATTTGAAATGGATACAGTTTTCCATTGATCTTCACCTGGTTCATATAGCATTCGCCCAGCCGTTTTCAAGCACCCGGCTTGGCGGCCTAAATATATCAGACCCTCAGGACTTATATTATGATGATTATCAAGGTTGCCGTTGGGCATACACAGGCACAGCCCTAAAGACTTTTGATACCATTACAGGTTAAAAATCAGGTAAGTATCCTTCTTGGGGAATCGGTGCGTTCTTCCTTACGTGGAATTACTACTTCTTCATGCGATCTTTCGATAATGTATGCAACTGCCAGCACACAGAAGCCTGCAAAAAGGCATAGACCCAACATCAGCCCGTTTTGTGGCTCCCCGTAAATAGTCTGCTGGTTATTCACTGTTGTGGTGATTCGTACCGCTGTAGACCTGTAAATGGCATATCCTACTGAAACAATAGCTAAGATCAATAACAGGGGAACAAGATTTCTTCTGTTCATAATTGGGTATTATTAAAAGCTGAGACAACCTTTTCAAATTTAATACCATCGCTAGGAAGCGCTATAGAACTGGTTGAGGAGGAAATAGGGAGATGATACGCAGTTGATACGCCGTTGATACGGAGTTGATACGGAGTTAATACGGAATTAACTGCGTATCAACTGCGTATCAATTCCGTATCAACTCCGTATCAACAGTGTATGCCATCCATGCACGGAAGCTGCATTCATTTGATCTTCACTACCCAATTACCTAGCCACATTAACGTCACAAAGAGTATATCGGGGATCATGATTCCGGCAGCTCTGATCCCAAATACCCTGTATGATTGTTTTCTACTTAATTTTAACCCTTATTTTTGAACCTATGCCCTCAAAAGCTAACAGACAATTCCTTGATTTCGAAAAGCCTATAAAGGACCTCATCGATGAAATAGAAAAGCTGAAGCACGCTTCGGAGCATAAGAAGATCGACTACTCGGAGATGATTGCCAAACTCGATGCACAGATCCTTGAAAGACGAAAAGAAATCACATCTCACCTCACCTCGTGGCAAAAAGTTCAGCTAAGCCGCCATCCCGATCGTCCATATACGCTGAAGTATATTGAGAATATGACTACCAATTTTGTGGAGCTTTATGGTGATCGGAACATAAAAGATGATAAGGCAATGGTAGGTGGTTTCGGAATGCTTGATGGTGAAACGGTTATGTTCATCGGGCAGCAAAAAGGGGTCAATACCAAAACACGCCAGATGCGCAACTTTGGTATGGCCAACCCTGAGGGATATCGTAAAGCCTTACGCCTGATGCGGCTGGCGGAAAAATTCAATAAGCCCATTGTCACTCTTATTGATACCCCCGGAGCCTACCCCGGTTTAGAGGCAGAAGAACGCGGACAGGGAGAAGCAATTGCCCGTAACATTTATGAAATGATCCGGCTGAAAGTACCTGTAATATGTGTTGTCATTGGTGAAGGTGCTTCAGGTGGTGCTTTGGGAATAGGTGTGGGTGATCGCGTGCTGATGATGGAAAACTCCTGGTATTCTGTGATCTCACCGGAGAATTGCAGTACCATACTTTGGCGTAGCTGGGCACAAAAAGAAATAGCCGCGGAGCAGCTAAAACTTACGGCTGATTACATGAAGAGTTTTAACCTGGTGGATGGCATCATTCCGGAACCCCCGGGAGGAGCTCACTGGGATTATAATGAAGCAGCGCAGATATTGAAAGAGCATTTAAAACCTGTTATCGCAGAACTGAAGCAGAAGTCTGCTGAAGAACGTGTTAATGAAAGAATAGTGAAGTTTGGAAACATGGGCTTTTACGAAGAGTATGAAGAAGAACCGGTAAGGATGCGCAAAACGGGTGAACAACCTGTCTGAATACAACCTGGAGTAGTTAAGATAGTGGACCGTCAAATACAAATCAACCATTAAAAAAAGACCTCTCCTTGTGGAGAAAGGGGGTGCTTTATGTCATTAAGAGATACATTAAAAGGGACAGGTGTTGCACTGGTGACACCATTCAATGAAGATAAAAGTGTAGACTACGACAGCCTGCATAAGCTTATCAACTTTGTAATTGAAGACGGGGTGCAATACCTCGTTACGTTAGGAACTACAGGTGAAACACCCACGTTGAGCAGGGAAGAGAAAATAGAGGTAATTAAATTCACCTTTACGACTGTAGCCGCTCGCGTGCCTGTTATAGTTGGAATTGGTGGTAATAACACTGCGGAACTAATTCACGACCTGGAGACTTTTCCAATTGAAAATGCCACTGCCATTTTATCAACAAGTCCTTATTACAACAAACCTTCGCAGGAAGGGTTGTACCAGCACTATAAAACACTGGCATCAGTAACAACAAAGCCCATCATATTATATAATGTGCCGGGTAGAACCGGGAGCAATATTGCAGCATCAACGGCAGTAAGACTGGCAAAAGAGGTTGAAAACATCGCAGGCATTAAGGAAGCAAGCGGTAATATGAACCAGTGCATGCAGATACTGAGAGATAAGCCGGTGGAATTTCTCGTCGTAAGTGGTGATGACAACCTGGTGCTTCCGCAAATTGCCTGTGGTATGGATGGTGTGATCAGTGTTGCCGCCAATGCATTTCCAAAAGATTTTTCAAACATGGTAGCCAGTGCCCTCGAAGGTGATTTCAAAAGGGCAAGGGCTTTGAATGAAAAATTGATGTATGGATATGAATTGCTTTTCGCTGAAAATAATCCTGCAGGAGTAAAAGCGGCTCTTACAGAATTGGGCGTCATAAAAAATTATTTACGCCTTCCACTGGTACCCCTGAGTGAGCCTCTCCATAAAAAGATGAAGGAATATATACCCACTTTATTATGAGCGGAGCTTTAAAGAAAAGGTGTAGCGGGACAATGATTCTGTTTTTCGCTACACTTTTTTGTTTTAGTCAGTACAAGGTGACATTTGTAGTAACAGCCCTTCCTTCCTATCACAATATGGCTGACCCTGTTTACCTCGCCGGTAGTTTCAATAACTGGAATCCTCATAATGAGAGATTCAGGCTAATACCCAATGGTGGGAAATACGGCATTACTATTGAATTAAATAGGGGTATGTTCGAATTTAAACTAACCAAAGGCAACTGGGAAACAGTAGAATCAGCAGAATCAGGAATAACTACAGCGAACAGAACTGTGGATGTGGAAAAGGATACCACAATTAATGTAGAAATTAAAAACTGGGCAGATCATTTCCCCAAAACAGCTAAACCGAGCACTTCCGGTAGAAACGTTCACATTTTGGATTCATCCTTTTATATTCCTCAGCTTAACAGGCATCGTCGCATTTGGATTTATCTGCCTGCCTCATATAGCACTACTTATAAGAAATACCCGGTTCTATACATGCAGGATGGGCAGAATGTATTTGACGCAGCTACATCTTATTCCGGTGAATGGGGAGTAGATGAAACGCTGGATAAGCTGGGAGAAGAATACGGTGAATCTATCGTGGTTGCAATAGACAATGGTGGCGATAAAAGGATGAATGAGTATTCACCGGTTGACATGCCACAATACGGCAAAGGTGAAGGTGATGCTTATGTTGACTTCCTTGTGCAGACATTAATGCCTTACATCAATCACCATTACCGCACGAAGAGACATGCAAAATATAATTTCATTGCGGGTAGTTCTATGGGCGGATTGATATCTTTCTATGCTATGTTGAAATATCCGGAGAAGTTTGGTGGTGCAGGTGTTTTCTCCCCGGCGTTCTGGATAGCTCCTAAGATCAAAGACTTAACAAATGAAAAAGCACACATGCTTAAAGGCAAGATTTATTTCTATGCCGGTGAATTGGAAGGTGAGTCTATGGTGCCCGATATGCTGGCTGTTTTCAATAAGGTGAAGAATAATTCCAAAGCAGTTATGGAAGCAGTTATCCGTGCGGAAGGTAAACACAATGAAGACCGCTGGCGCCAGGAGTTCCCGGGATTTTATAAGTGGTTGATGAAGAAGATTTGACCCCCTGTCCCCCTGCAGGGGGAACTTAGGTAGTGTCTGTTATGATATTTTTTGAGCAGTTTCGAAATAAAAAATGCTCAATTCGTTTAATAACCTTCTGAGGTTCTAACCTGACCCTCTATGTAAATAAAATTCTAGAAGAGTGTCTGTAGCACCTAAGTTTCCCCTTCAGGGGGACAGGGGGTTAGTGTATCTCATACGTCACCCCTTCCTCAGCCAACTGTGTATTCGAGAATATTTCTTTTGCTTCAATAAGGAAAGCTTCAAGTGTACTGTATTTAGAACTAAAGTGGCCTATCAATAAAT
>JBLNAY010000056.1:0-9417 GCA_050259715.1 Candidatus Dadabacteria bacterium | reverse complement strand
TTGTTCCCCGTAACGAGGATGTTGGATGGTTCGGTCTTCACTCTCCATAACACGCCATTGAAAGAAATGCTGCCTGAAATGGCTTTCCTGTCGATGACGATTTCATTTTCTACAAAGCCATTGTTGTCTCCCCAGAAAATACAATTGGTAAAATTCGCGGAGAGCGGAAATATATTGGTGACACCATTTTGCTTGAAGTAATCAGATAAAATCAGTACCGGCTTTTTATGTTGGATATAAGCATTAGAGATAGTGGCCACGGTGCAATGGGTGAAGCTATAGTTGCCTCCGCCCTGTACGCTCAGGTTGATGCCACAATTGCTCACCAGGAGGTTTCTTGCATTGATGCTGGTGTTAATTGCCCAGATACCTTCCTGGTAAATATTATCGATAATACATTCATTCAATGTGAGCTTGGTGCCCATATTCTGACCCACCGCAATAATGCCTTCGTAGGCATTTTTTATGATGGCATAATTCAGTACGTTGTCCTTGCTGGCATCAGTAAATACGAGCGCCGGCCAGGATGCGGGAAATGCACTGTAAGGAAGGTCGAGGCGGTCACCGGTAAATACTACCCTGGTGCTGTCATATTTTTCTCCATTCACTTTAAGTGTTCCATCTATGATCAGTGGCGCATCCGCATGCATATACACACGGCATCCCTTGTTGACCGTAAGAGTACCTGTCGGAGCTACCGTCAGCTTATCGAGTATTACATAGGGAAGGTCATTGTTCCATACTTCATTTGACGCTATGGTCCTGTTTCGGAAAAAATGGGCATTCTGTCCAAAAGCATCCAGTTGAATGAACTTTTTATTTCCATTGTAGTCTACTTCAATGCTATCGCGAACGATAAAGGCGAGGTTGGAAGCGTTTGGATTAATTGTTACAGTCACATAGACATAAGCACTGTCATTAGCTGCTACATCAACATTATTTACTTCAGGACCCGCCAAACCGTCCACATTTATCTTGAACGGGGAACTGGCACCCCCGGCAATGCGCACCGACGAAACATGTATGCCTTCGCTGTTGTTGTTAATCAGTTTAATGAATTGGGAAGTAGAGCCGGTAGTGGTGAAGAGGGTGTCAAAATGAAGACTGTCAACACTGGTCTCCAGTTTGGCATCAGGGCTGGTGGTGAAGCGTTCTTTGGTGCAGGAGAAAATAAACAGGGTGAGGAAAATAGGTATCAACAGTAATTGCAAAACACGCTTCATAGGTAATAAAAATACATTAGTGACTTGATATACAAAGAGTGGCTATACTTAATTGTGCATTTTGTGCTTTAATTAATTCCTGTCCGCAGGCTTCCAGGGTGGCGCCGGTGGTTACCACATCATCCACCAGCAGAACATGTTTCCCTGAAATAGATTCGGCATCCACCAGTTCGAAGTTATCCTTCATATTCTCCCATCTTTCCTGCCTGGTCTTTTTCGTCTGGCTTTCGGTATGTTTTCTTCTCCTTACTACATGTTCATAAACAGGTAAACCGCTCGCTTCGGATATTCCCTGGCAAAGCAAAGTGGCCTGGTTGTACCCGCGTTTCCTTTGCTTGATGGGATGGAGGGGTAATGGTATGAGTGCATCGACTTTCGACAGGTAATTGGTTATTGAAAAACTCTCCGCCATCAGCCGGCCGAAGTAGATGCCGAGTTCCTGGTTGCCATGGTATTTTATATGGTGAACAATATCCTGCACCATAGACTCTTTTCGGAAATACAGGTGCGCTGTTGCCTGCACCAGCGGAAGCCGTCCCCAGAACATCTTTTCAACAGGGTTGTCTGGATGGAGGTGGAAGTCGGTAAGTGGTAATTCAGCATGACAACGGATACAAAGAAGATGATCACCATTCAAATGGTCAGTGCCGCATGCCGCGCAAACATGAGGAAAAATATAGTGGAACAGGGATTCCTTTATATTCTTAAGCAGCTCCAGGTGATAATTCTTTCAGCTAATGTACCAAATAGATGAATGTATATTCTACTATCCACCGCTAACACTGTCCGGAACAACAAGTATACCTGTGGGGTGAAATATGGTGAAGTGCTTCAGGTCCTGGTCGGCCTCTAATCCCTTGCCGTAAATTTTTTTATCCTTCTGTATCACCCGCACATTTTTGTCGGTGTAAAATTTCAATGTGTTCTGGTCCCACCACAGGTCAGGACTTCTTAAGGTGTCGCCTTTTATGTTTGCTACCACCACGCTGTCTCTCAAGTAAACTTTACTCCGGCTTTCAAAGTATTTCCCGTAACGTGCATCGAGGCGACTTTCAATTTTACCTGTTGAATCGTAGAAGTCAACGTGTAAAGTTTTAGGAAACTCCAGGAAGGAAGTATCTGCATTATAGCGGTACATAAGAGGCGCTTTCAGAAAAGCATGAGGCCTGCCATTTTCACTTAGAAGACTTTGCACCTGCCTGGCTTCTTCAATAAGGTTGCGTGGTTCGGTTAGCGCATTTATCTCCTTTGGATCGTTCTCGCAGCTATAAACAAACAAGCAGCTCGTAACGAAAGCTGCTTGTAAAATATGTCTATAAATCCGTTTATTATTCATACTTATGCTTCCTGAACCAAAGGTCTGTGAAGTTAAGACCGGCAGAAATGCGGAAGATGTTTTCTTTTAAAGCATTGTTGTCATTACCTCTCCTGCCATATTCCAGGGCGAGGTTTAACATGCTGAACTGGTAAGGACTTAACCTGTTGTAATTGATTATTGGAAGACCCATTCCTACTGTCACACCAAATACGGGCATGTTGTTCTTCACTCTTATATAATCCCTTCCGGCAAAAAAACCAAACCGATAAGATACAGCCTGTCCATACCTGGCTGGTTTGTCAAGAGCGGATAACTGTGTACCTACGTGTATTCCCCAGTTGTTCTGAACAGAATCGGTGTTACCAAAAAACCGGTACTCCTGCCATTTGCTGGTATTATAATCAACACCGAATGACCATCCACGTTTCTTATCACCGCCGGCATTTTCATATAAGATGCCTGCCGTGTAAGAGGCAGGATAAATGATCTTTCCCTCAGCGCCATCGAGTTGCATCACACTGTCAATTCTTACTTCTCCTCCACTGGCATCGTGTGTATAGGTCTGGCGAAGCAGGTCCTGTGTGCCATTAATCGTTTGTTTCCAGTTCCCGGCTACACCGAGGCGCAGAACATTTTGCTTGTTTAACTGGATCTTGTATTGAGCTCCTGCATTGTAGAACAGGCTACCGAACGAAGTGTTTTGAGTGAAATTCGCAGCTGCATATTCCACCGTGTCATTAATGAAGATGCGATGTGTATTCAGTTCTTTCTTTCCAAAGAGATAACCTACATTCAATCCAACGCTGAAGTTGTCTGATCCAAAACCGGTTCCTATGGATGGTAAGAAGCTTCCGCCTGAACCTGTAAACTGTGTGATAACACTGTCGATAGGTGCATTGGTTAACGGGTTACGGAGACGTTCATTTTTGGTCAGGTTGTAACTGATCCTGCTTAAGGGGCGAATGCCGAAGCTGAGGCCCCAGTTCTTTTTTATAGGTAAGCCCACATAAACGTGGGAAAACAAAGCATCTGAAGAAGTAAAGGTTTTTGTTGTATTGGGAGCGGTGAGTTTCCTGCTCCCGATGTTCATTCCAACATCCAACACTACTCTCCCAGTTGCCATCTTTTTTGACCTTTGTTCAATTAAAGCCTGGAAGCGCGAGTAGGAAGCAGGGTTTGCAAAATTCACCGAGAATGGATCTGCATAAGCTGCAGATACTCCACCCATTCCCCTGCTCGTAATATTGGTACCGGAGAATTCATTTCCTAAACCGTAACGTGAATAAGGTGAGTTATCCTGTGCAACAGCCGAAGAAGCAGCAGTGAGAAAAATAAAGAGTGAAAAACAGAGCCTTCCTTTAAGCATGATTGATTTGGCTAATTGCATACAGACCTTTAAAGATTAAATGAGGGTCTGCAAATATCTTATTTTTAAGATGGGGCTCAAAAAAGGGTATATCACCCCCGGTTAAAAGCACGTTAAAGTTCCCATACTTTTCACTGTATCTTTCTATGAAACCATCTATTTCATTAGCAATACCCATTACTACTCCGGTTTGCAGGTTTGTCCTGGTATCATATCCAATTAAAGGCACATTCCAATCAGCTTTTACTAATGGCAGCATGGCCGTATAATCATGCATTGCCCTGAACCGCATTTCCATACCGGGTGAGATGGCTCCTCCCAGGAACTCATGTTGCTGGTTGATAAAGTTGAATGTTATGCAGGAACCCATTCCTATGGCAAGGTTGTTCCTGCCGGGAAAAAGATAAACAGATGCGGCACATATAGCAAGCCTGTCTGCACCAACACTCTCGGGTTTACCCACGGGTATGGTAAAAGGTAATTTAGATGTATTCGACAGCTTATGAAAAGATGTTGTTGCCTCGAGCAGTTCTTCAATTTCCACCGGGTGATGCACAACCGAAGAAAGTATGGAATGACCGGGTTTATAGGTGTCAATAATCTGCTTTAAGTGTTCGGTAGGATCTTCACTTAAAACATGAACATCTTTTATATTGTCATTCTCAAAAACAGCCGCTTTTAACCTGGTGTTGCCAAAGTCAAGGCAAAGTGTCGTCATGAAAGTAAAAGTAAATATCCTTCACCATTAATTGCTAAGCGATGGAGAAATGACACAACCACTATGTTGAGCGTTAGATCAGATGTCCAGGTTAAAACCTGAGAGGTTCTTAAAGTGCCCGTTTTGTTTCACCTTCTTTTTCAGTGATTCCATTTCGGCAATCAGTGGGATTACTTTTGTCAGGTGCAGTTTCAAATATTCCTGTCTTTGACGTTCGTGCATAAGGTTCAGCAGTTCATATTCTTCCTGTAAAGACAAACCAACATGATGTGCCACATCATAACTGTTCAGTTCTACATCATTCTTCTTAAAATCTTTTTCCACTTTCAGTAGCTTGAACAATTCCCTGATGCTGTTCACAACACGCCTCATTACTTCGGCACTGCCGGTATGGTGATTAGGCGGGTAGTTGACGATGGCGCCGCTGTACATTTTATCAGGTATTTCTTTGATCACCTCCAATATCCTGAACACTTTTTCTCCTTCCGTTTTGATATCCATTTCACCCTTCTCATCCACTTTTGATATCTCCTTTACTCTCACTGCTGTTCCATAATCCTGCAGTCGTTTATCTATCACTGCAGGGATGCCAAATACTTTTTCACCGGGGTAGCATTCATTGATCAACTGCTTATACCGGTCTTCGAATATGTGTAGGTTCAGTTGTTCGCCAGGGTAGACGACTATGCCAAGGGGAAATATAGGGATGAAGTTGGTCATACGTTTCTTACTGCAAAATTGATGCAATATGAAGTGACGAAAATTAAAAAATCATTTAAACTCCGCCACGTTTTGCCGGCTTTTTAAGTTTATTTAATTCATATAAACGGCTGTACTTCAGAAAAGTGTAATAGGAGGTCATCCGGGCAGTAATCAATCCTTCCCAGCCGTCGAGAAAACCTAATTGAAAAAAGTAGTGTTTGATAAAAGAGAAGGCAGGGCTTCCGTAGATTTTCAACAAACTGGAATTCTTGCCTTGCAGGTAATACTTTTCGGCATTTAATAATGCATACCTCACCATTTTATGACTGTATTCCACTAAATCTTTCATGGTGTAATGAAGAATATAACCTTTCAACATTACAACCTTTGTTCCTTCCGGAATATTCAGCTGTTCGTGAATATCTGCGTCATTCCAATTCACTTCTTTCCTGTTAAACAAACGAACATGTTTATCATTTCCCCATTCACCCCACTGGAGGTATTTATCACCTAAAAAGTTCCGGAACTTCACTTTGTAAACACTCCCTGCTGTGAATGAAATATTCTTTAGCTCCTGCTGTAACTTTTCATCCGGCACTTCATCGGCATCAATGTTTAATACCCAATCGTAACGGGCATTTTCCACTGCTAGTTTCTTTGTTTTTCCATAGCCAAGCCATTCGCCTTGTTCGAACCGCACCTTGTACTCCTTTAAAATACTTATGGTATCATCTGTGCTCCCGTTATCATATACAAACACATCATCGGTTAATGAGCTGACGGCATCCAGTGCTTTGCTAATAATGGATGCTTCATTCCTGCACACAATCACTACTGAAAACTTATTACTCATTAATGGATTCCGGTTTTAACCATTTGTACCACCAAAGTACAATGAAGCTGTAAAGAAATATTCCAAATTGAACTTCCAGCCCGATGTCGAATGCAAAACTAAACAGGCAGACTAAATTAAGAGCTATCCAAAATATTCTATGCCTGGTTCTTTGAAGAAAGGGAATGAACATGATTAATGTGAAGATTGCTATTCCCAACCAACCTGCATAAGCGCCATACATTAGCCATTCGCTCGATGGATAGAGCCTGTCGGAGGTCAGCATCTTCGGCACCTTACTGTCATACCATTGATTGGTTACCTTCATCACATCACCGGCACCTGTTCCAAAAGGGTTTGTTTTGAGTATATCGGATCCCGCTTTAATTGAAAAGAACCTCGCACCATCATTCGAACCCGGGACATAAGTGCTGCTCTTCACAAAAGAAAGATCATACACCAGGTAATTCCATCTTTTCTCAAAGGTTGGTATGGTAAACCAGGCGAGCACCGGCAGGGCAATAATGAGCAGGAGATACCATATACTTTGTTGAAGGCTTTTCCTTCTGAATAAAAGCCAGGCAACATAGATTGCAGCAAACAGGTAAAAACAAATGAGCCCTGTTCTTGCGGAAAGTATATGCAGGTATACAATGAAGAAAAGACATGCAATCGACAACAGAATTTTTGTTGCCTTTGTAACTGTTATCCTGGTTAATAATACACTGGCTATTATACCTATGCTTACCAACCAGCTGAAACGTACATGATCGTTTTCCAATGGCGTGTCTATCAGTTTTGCCCGCGTGTAACTTTCATTCATCTCATTGAAATGAAGCCAGTAATTACCTAGGCTCCATATACAACCAAGTGCCAGGCATAACAGGAAAAAAGCAGCAACTATTTTCCATTGAATTTTCGTAAGCTGCCAACTGCCGGCAAACGCCAATGGAAAGAAAAGGAAAGGAAGTTTTAATTGAATTACGTTTAACCATTGCTGGAGATCCTTACTCCATAAACCTGAAATAAAAGGTACCAGGAATAAAGCTGCCATGCCAATAAGTAAAGCATTGTTTAGAAATGTCCTGAATTGTTCTTTTAGATGCTTGTGAACAATAGTTAAGGCAAGGAAGAATATAAAACTTATGGACAGTGATGCGCGCGAGATATAAAGGGAAGCTATCATCAGCAACAGGGAAATAAAGATCAATTGCCCACGCATGTTGTTCCTGGTTGCAATAGCTATATTTTTGTTTATGTTCAAGTTCGCTGACCGGATTACAAAAGCTTAACTACAATATTACCTCATGTGGCGACAACTGCTGCAACAAATCAAAGACGGAGACACAAAGGCACTGGCCCGTTGCATTTCTTTTGTTGAAAATGAACAGGATGGATATGCCGACTTGCTGCAATCTCTTTCTTTTCCTGTCTCTACAAAAATCATTGGAATTACTGGCCCCCCCGGAGCCGGTAAAAGCACCCTGGTAGATGCCCTGATAAGCCGCATCACAAGCGATGACAAAAAAGTGGCGGTACTATGTGTAGATCCCTCATCTCCTTTTAACCTCGGTGCCTTGTTGGGTGACCGCATCCGCATGAGCAGTTGGTACACCCATCCGCAGGTATTTATCCGCTCCCTGGCTACAAGAGGATCTATGGGAGGACTTAATCCAAAGATCATTGAGATTGCTGATGTTCTGAAAGCCGCTTCTTTCGATTACATCATCGTGGAAACGGTTGGTGTAGGTCAGAGTGAAATTGAAATTGCAGGACTTGCGGATACAACGGTGGTCGTGCTGGTACCGGAAGCCGGGGATGAAGTGCAGACAATGAAGGCGGGGCTGATGGAGATTGCTGACATTTTTGTTGTGAACAAATCTGACCGCCCTGATGCAGACGCTTTTGTAAAGAACCTCAGGCTAATGCTGGCTCCTGCATTTCATAAGGATAAACCGGAAATCCCCATTGTAAAAACCATCGGGAATACGGGTGAAGGGGTAAATGAGCTATTCAGTGCTATACGGCATCACCAGCAGGAAAACATTCAGAATGAACGGAAATCCTGGTTACTGGCAGAACAGGCTTACCAGTTATTACAAAAGCACCGGATGAAAAATGTAAATAAGGTGCAACTACAGCAACAGATCCAAAACCTGTTGCAACAGGGAGAGCCATTTAATCTTTATGAATTTGTTGATAGACATAGTTCCTCTTTGTAAGCCGGCATAAGAGCTATCATAACTAGCGGGTTAATCTTCCCAGGAGTTAGTATTCAGTTACCATTAGGTTATCATAAGGTTTGAACGGAGTTAGCAGGGGGTAAAGCCGTTGTAAAGCCGTTGTAAAGCCGTTCAAACCCTTACCAAACCCTATGTGAACTCCATGGAAATTCTATGGAAAAGCTATTAAGAGTCCTCTTCAACCAATAAGATATATTTTCCGGAAAGGCAGCAGGCTCTCAGGTCCAATGTTTCACTTGCCTTGTTGCCCTGTATAAGGAGTACTTCAGGTAGTAGAACCATGCCGGGTTCTTTTTACGGAAGTAAAAGGCAGAAGAGGCATGTTTAAGAAAAAACTTAAAAATCGGCAGAGAAAAGTTTTCCTCCGATTCTGATCCTATCAATGACCTGTATTCAAGAAGTATTTTTTTGTCTTCTTGTTTTATTCCCTCTATTGATAAAAACTCATTAATGGTAGCCGCTAACTCTTTAAAGAAAATTTCTTTAGCAGCTTTCTCATCGCCAGGTATGATCCTGGAATAATTAGAATTGTGTTCCCTGTGATATACCAGTGAATCTTCATTCACTTCAACAGTTCCGTGTACTGATGCAATGATTCCAAGCCACCAATCATAATGGACAACCGGTGGAAAAGGGAGAGCCCATTGTAAGAGCTTTTTATCGAGTAATACGGTATGACCGTAGATGGTATTATAAAAGAAAAGTTCGCGTGTGTTGTTACCACTGAAACGTTTCCTCTTCCGGTTTACAACAGCTCGGTTTGAATCAGTGCCGGAAAATTCAGCATTGTAAGAGTGTATCAATAATGAGGTTGTCGTCCGGCAACCTAACAGCTTCTCAAGTTTGTCAGCAACCCAAATATCATCCTGGTCAGATAGAGCAATCCATTGGCCGTTTGCATATTGCAGAGCAGTTTCAAAGTTCTTTTTTATACCAAGCTTAAAATTATTTTCATAAATGCGGATGCGATTATCCTGTTTACTTAATTGCCGGGCGATTTCTAATGTATTATCGG
>JBLNAY010000055.1:0-3652 GCA_050259715.1 Candidatus Dadabacteria bacterium | reverse complement strand
ATGTACAAACTGATGAGGTGAAGTAAATAAATTGTGAATAATATATCCATGGTTGATGCAAGAATCAATTTTTCTTTTGGGAATTAAGTGTATAATTGACAGATAATCACGAAACCCTCCTTGAAGATTGAAGATTTATCTTTTAAAAAACAGGAGCATGAAAAAGTATTACGACGCTGTTATTTATTGGGGCATCATTGGTATTATGTTGTTGTCCGCTTTTTACGTTTACCTGCTGGTCTGATAGTGTAAACGCCCAAAACAATCCGTACCGGGGTAGGTTAGATGACCTGCCAGGACCTTCTTCCCCTCAAATATTCTCTTTATCCATTCTGAATTAAGCACGTTTTTCTGTTTTTGTATCCAGGAAGACAACTAACGGGCACTAAACTCGTGGCAGTGGCGTTATAGATATGTTAACCGGAGTTTATTCCTTACCAACATCAAATCTCGCTATATGAGACAGCTTTTGTGTTTGTTCTTATTCCTTATAGCTACGGCCTTTGTGACAAAGGCATCCTTACCCGCACCAATGGCACCTGCGAAAGAAGGACAATGCCTGAAAGGCATTAAAGTAAGCCAGGTAGTGACCTTTCCCAAAGGGAGCTTTAACCAGGTCAATGAAAGAAAGTTAACTGTAAAAAGATGGATGCAGGTACCTGCAGGCAACTATATTGTGAATACACCGGTTCAGAATCAAACACAAAACAGGTTATCCGATTACTTTTCAAATCCTGTTTTATCTACATGGCAGACAGTGCTGATCAGTTCAGCAATATTCCTTATCGTTGCCTTAGTGGTTTTAGTGTGTACCCCGGTAAGCTTTAAAGTATGAAGCTCAATTCAATTCTTTCACTTTGATGCTACGATAACTAACCGCATTACCATGATCCTGTAACAACAATCTTCCGCTGTCGGCTTCTCCAAAGTTCTTCCATACATTATACTTGCTGATAGCCACCAGGTCCCTGTATTCTTTAGAGCCTCTCACATATTCCAGCACCTTAACTCCATTCAGATAATGCTCCACCTTATTATTGGGATAAACTATTACACGGCCAATATTCCATTCTCCTATGGGTCTTAATGAGGTCCCTGGTTTGTTTGCAGGTATGAGATCGTACAAGGAGGCAAGGGTGCGGTTGCCATTTCTTCCAAGCTTTGCATCGGGATGTAAGGCATCATCCAGCACCTGGTATTCCAATCCTATGGCAGATCCTTTATTCCCTTCTGAGAGGGTGACAAAATACTTTACCCCGCTGTTAGCTCCCGGAGTAAGCCGGAACTCAAATGAAAGATCAAAAGCTTTGTATTTGCCGGTAGTAACAATATCACCACCATTGGTAGACTCTTCGCCTTTTGATGCCTCAACTCCGAATATTCCGTCGCGTATATACCAGCCCTTTTCGGGAAAACTATTCTTATACGCTCCCGCCCAGCCTTTAGAGGTTTTTCCATCAAACAATAACTTCCACCTGTTTGCCTTCTCGTATGCGGTTAATGTATTTGGAACATGGTTTACGACATACACACCGGCAGGAAAAGGAGTAAACTTCAGACCGGATGTTTGGATTCGTATGTTTTTAAACCATACTTTCTTACCTGCCAATTCGGGCTTTGAGACACTGTGTACCTGTAGGGCAATGAAGCCCTTATTATCTATCGTATCAACCAGGTCGGCACAGGCGATGTTATTTACCCAGGTTCTCATTTCATTGCCGATGCACTCAATATGAAAATGATTAAACTCGTTAGCCTTATAAGCGTTTTGTGCCTTTGCGTTCAAATCCATAGGATAGAGCCATTTGCGCCTTCCTTCATCATAGATACCTCCGGTCCACCTACGGTTAGAGGGATCAACCTCCACCTGGCGGCCGAACACCAATCCTTTTCCTCCATTTCCAGCCGGATTAAAATGACTCCGGGTTTGAACCCCGGAATTTCCTTCCGGGCTTTCCAGCTTTATATCAAGGTCAAGGATAAAATCCCCATACTCCTTTTCCGTAGCCAGGAAGGTATTGCCAGAATTCAATACAGTGGTGCCCGTGATAATACCATCTTCTATTGCAAACTTGCTGGTGCCACCTAAGACCTTCCAACCTGTAAGTGTCTTTCCATCAAACAAGGAAGTCTTTTGTTGAGCATATAAAACTGAAGTCAACAACAGAAAGGAACTAAGTAAAAAAGAAAAGCATTTCGTTTTCATAAACAGAAGATAGAATTAATGAACAGTTTATTAGTTTAGATTAACCGGGGTTCCCAACCTGCCTGGTAAGGTCTTTTCCATAACTTATTAGCGGCTTCATTATGCAATATGTGACCATTAGACGGATTGCAATGCAATGTGGTGCCTGTGCGTTGTGCGATGTTGGCCAGGTGACAGAGCAATATGCTCTTATGACCCTCATCAACAGGTGATGTCAATTTTGCTGATCCTCTTATTGATTCAATAAAATTACTGAAGTGATAGAAATCCATATTGCCGCTGGCACTTACCGGGTTGGTGGGATCGGCAGTCACTTCCGACTTCACTGCTTTCACCAGCTTATTCTTTGGATCAAAGATCTTATAATCCCCGCCGCCGTTGTTTACCAACGTGCCCTTAGTGCCATATATGATAAAGCCGCGACCAGAACCTTCCACTGGAAAATTATTGCAACTACGGCTCTCCCATGTGATGGTGGCTTTATTGCCAAACTCAAATGAGGCCACCTGAGTATCGGGAGTTTCCCAATCATCTTTATAGGCATAACGTCCACCCGCTGAAGTGACCTTTGTTGGATAATCTACTCCCAAAAACCAGCGGCAGCAATCTATTTCATGCGTACCATTATTACAGGCTTCTCCTGTGCCCCAGTTCCAGAACCAGTGCCAGTTGTAATGAACCAGGTTATCCTTGTAATCCCGGCGTGGGGCAGGTCCCTGCCACAATTCAAAATCCAGTGTTGAGGGCACCGGCACTTTCTTGCCGACTCCTATAGGTCCGCGGTTGTTGGCATACCATGCTTTTCCAAGGTACACATCACCAATAATCCCTTCGCGGACTTCCTTAACAGCCTCTATCAATGAAGGAAAAGAACGCCTTTGGTTACCCATTTGAATGAGCTTCCCGTACTTATGTAATGCCTGCGAGATCAGTTCTCCTTCATAAGGATTATGCCCGCAAGGCTTTTCAACATACACATGTTTGCCATGCGAAACTGCCAGAATAGAAGCGGGTGTATGCCAGTGATCGGGTGCACCTATGAGCAGTGCATCAAAATCAGTGCGGGTAACGAGTTTACGAATATCCTTGACCACCTCCGGTTTACGGGGTGCATTCTTCAATGCATCCAAACCCTTTTTGATTGCACCGTCTTCTACATCACACAAATAGGCCACTTCTACGTTTGGTAATTTGGCAAAGCTCTCTGCGAGGTAATTGCCCCTACTATTTACACCCATCACCCCTAACACCACCTTATTACTGGGAGCATTCTTGCCAAAAATGGGAAAGTTGCATATGGTAATTCCGGCTGTAGTCAATGCCGTATCGCGAATGAATTGTCGCCTGTGCATAGTCCTGGTTTAAATGAGAGAACGAATTCGGTTCCAAGATATGAAAATCCCTCTTCAGTAAGAAACCGGGGCTACTTACTTAATCAAACTACAT
>JBLNAY010000054.1:0-4197 GCA_050259715.1 Candidatus Dadabacteria bacterium | reverse complement strand
TCCTACATAATTAGAGATACCGTAATAATTTCCATTAGGATCTTTTATCACCCCGTTATTATTATAAATACTTGCATTTGGAAGAGAAGCAAGCAGAGATGGATCAACAACCAAAGGAGTTATAGGATCCAGGTTAATCGCAGAACTTAACGGTCCGCCATATTCGCTGTTGGTATTACCAAGGCCCATATTCTTCTGGTGCGTATACCCCAGTGTCTGACCGAAAGTAAATACATTGGATAGTTTATGAGTAGAATTAAACCTCAGGTTTTGTTTATTGGAATTGGAAATGTCGGTAGCAACAATACCTTCATTGCTCTGCATTCCTGCTGAAAAGTAAAAAGTTGACCTGTCATTACCGCCGCTGAGGCTTATCTCGTGTAAATAGCGTTGAGCGGAATTATTGAAGATTGCTTTTTGCCAGTCAGTACCTACTCCCAGGGAACTTACATCAGGGAATAATACGTTGCCACCGCCGGCTACTGAGCTTTCATTCCTCAGAACAGCATATTGTGTGGCATTTAAAAGATTAAGTACATGCTCAGGGGCAGAAACACCAAAGTAACCGTTATAGCTAACAACCGGTTTCCCGCTTCTACCTTTTTTAGTAGTCACCAGGATAACACCGGTAGCTGCCCGTGTACCATAGATAGCAGAAGAAGCTGCATCTTTCAGTACTTCGATGGATTCAATATCCGATTGGTTCAGGTAACCTATACCGCCGGCATCTACCACCACACCATCAACCACCCAAAGAGGGTTGTTGTTGTTGAAGGTGGTAATACCACGTACACGGATAGTGGAACCTTCACCCGGCTGACCTGAATTCTGGAGAATGGTCACACCGGAAACACGTCCCTGCAAGGCTTGTTCAATACGCCCGTTGGGAATGTTTTCCAGGTCTTTGGCTTTTACACTGGAAATAGCGCCTGTCAGGGTAGCCCTTCTCTGGGTACCATAACCAACGACAACCACTTCGTTCATAGCGTTAGACCTCGGCTCTAACTGGATGTCATAATTAGTTGTTCCCGCTGTTACCGGCACCTGGAAGTCGAGCATACCACTATAGGTGACCAATAATACTGAACCCGGACCGGGAACATTGATTCTAAAAACTCCCTGTTCATTGGTCAGTGTGGACGTTGAAGATCCTTTGACACTCACGGTAGCATTGGGGAGTACTTCGCCTGTAGATCTATTGGTGATCTTCCCTGTAACTGTGATGTTCTGTGCTAGTGATTGGAAAGAAAATAGAATGGCGAGAAAGCTTAAAAGCAAAGCAATTTTCAATTTCATATAAAGCATTTAGTTTTTAAGGCTATGCTTCTCTTAAGGCCACATCAACTAATGTAACCCGAAAAGAATCGTATTCGCATAGGTACAAAACGAGCGCACAAAAAAACATGATTTTTTACAGAAATTGGTCAGTGAGTTATTACGGCTTGGGGAAAACTTTCATAACCATCTGATTTACAGACCTTAATTACCATAAAATACATCATTCCCTTTACCCAAATTTTCAACCAATAGGAAAAAGCGTGGTTATTTCAGAATTTTTTATTTGTTGAATTGCAATTAGTTAGCCCCTGTGAGGCTGTTTATTATAGGTAGTAGTGTTAGCTGCTCTCTGCCAGCAGGGAAAAGTGCATAAAATACTCTATGGATTTTATGCCCGGCTTCTTATTTATTGTTGATACTCAACGTTTCACATCCACAGCTAACCGTTTTTCCTTTTCCACTTCAAAAGCTACATCAGCGAGGTCATAACAGTGATAAGTTTTTGATGGAGTGGTTCCCTTGTGCATCAACCGCAGGTTAAATTCTTTAATAGCATCCAGGCAATCTGCATCATCCAGGAAGGGTACAGCATCCCTGAAGTTCATCCACAACAGTTGCTGATCCGGGCCACCCGGAAGCCAATAGTTCTCTTCCAGTTCTATGGTTGGAAACATTCTTTCCAACTCCGGCACAGAGTAATTTTTAAAGAGCCGGATTTTGGCTAGATGAAATCCCACTTCTATAGGGATAAAAGTCATTTTATCGGTTATTTCCTGACCTGCTGTTGCTTTTCTTATAGTGAAAACCTCCTGCCAGTTAATATTTAAGGTAGTATAAATTTCTTCCTGTGGGCGGCAGATGCAAGCCCAGAAATCACCCTCTGTCTGTGCCGGGAAAGGTATGGCCTGCCGGATGTAAGACTGGAGGAGTTCAGCCATCTGTGGGAACCATTTTGATTTCTGCAGATCGGCAAACCTTTCGGAATACTTTTCCCGTAAGCCGGGGACTTCTTTTCGTTCAGCCGGTGAATAATTGACAGGCATCTCATAATTCAGCCACTGTTGCTGTTCTTCATGACTGATAACTTTATCCAGCAGCGATACGGTAATCGGGTGAGGATCCCTGTTGACATCCCGGAACCGTTTACCCAGTTTTTCCAGGGTGTAAATAGCATCCTTTTCCTCATCCTGTAAAGCTGTAACAGGTAGTGGTTTAAAGGCCAGCTGACGGATATCCAGGAAACGATGATAGAGTTGGACAAATCTTTTAACGATGTCGGTTGTTATTCCAACATAGTATTCATCGTTGTTAAACTGAAGAACGTAAATGCCTGTGCGGTTGTCTTTTCTAAAATTTTCTGTGATACTTTTCCTGTTTGCCACATCAATGATATGGGTGAAACCAAGGTTAGCAAATTCTGATTCCATATGGGTTATTTGGGTATATTAATTTACGAAAAAAAGGCGTTAATCAGAACAGGTTTTTAGACCTGGTTAAAAGATTTTTGCCACCTGGATATATGCAGATGTTGTACCATGCCGGGCTGCTTACTTTACTTTTCCATTCCTGGTATATCCTGGCATCCGCAACCAGGCAATAGCTCTCTTAAAGACAGGCATCTTACCCGTATAACCCAAAGAATTTTGTACTTTGTACCGCGCTTCTATGAGGAAATATTCTGAATGCATTCTTTGGTCCATAGCCCTTGTGCTTTTGTTTGCTATGGATGATTCGCAACAGCACTATTCTTTTTGTCTTTTCCGGATGATGGGATGGAACTCCTGTCCCGGTTGTGGTATAGGGCACGCCATCCATGATGTGCTGCATTTGCAGTTCACCGACTCCCTGAAAGAGCATTTTTTAGGTATCCCTGCAACGATAGCAATTCTTTACAGTATTATAAAACCATTACTTTCAATTAAACAAACCAAACTAACATGGACTCTCAACAAATGATGATGATGATGCCGGGACTGCAACCTGAAGAACTCGTTGTGCTTCAAACGGTAACTAAGGAAATGAACGAAGAACAGAAACAACAGTTCTTTGCTCTTTACCAGGGAAAACGAAAAGATCAACAGACCTTATTAATACTTACGCTCATCGGCTTTTTCGGTATTGCCGGCATACAACGCTTTGTGGTAGGTGATACGGTGTTAGGTATTGTTTACCTGTTTACTTTAGGGTTCTGTGGCATTGGAACTATCATCGACCTTGTAAACATCAAAAGCATGGCTTCCGATTTCAACCAGAAACAAGCTATTGAAACGGCGAATATGGTGCTGGTGATGAATAAGATGTGATGATGGAATGAATGAGGAGTGATGAGTTGTGAATAGTGAATGAAGGAATGAATGATGAGTAATCAGTGATGAGTGTAGTGAATGGTGAATGAGGGAATGAGGGAATGAATGATGAGTAATCAGTGATGAGTGGCGGAGGTGACCTGATGCTATTTGAATGAAGTCCTGAAAGGACGATATTTATCAACAAAGGGCAGAGCCCTTTCGTTAACCATAAGTAAGGAAGGTAAAGCCCTGGAGGGGCGTAATACAGTCAATACTGAATACTAGTGAATGTCTGCAATCGGAAAGAGTTTGAATAGAGTTCCCATAGGGTTTGTATGGAGTTTGTATGGAGTTAGAACGGCTTTACCCCCTTCAAACTCTTTACAGACTTCATTCTAACCGGATGCTAACCATATACAAACAGTAAAGAAAAGATATGTAGATACAGCCACCTGGTTAATCGATATGATGTAAAAAAGAAGCCGGACGGCTTCTTTTCGATTTATCGGGTACTTGCCTGGAGAGGGTTTAGGTTAAGGGTGAAACACAAATGATTGGTGTGGTATCAACGAATGCAGCAGCAAGTTGCATCTTATCTTTTAAGCTGACAACCGTAGTATTACGGTTTTTT
>JBLNAY010000053.1:0-3510 GCA_050259715.1 Candidatus Dadabacteria bacterium | reverse complement strand
ATTTACAGCCAGAATTTACGTATACATACTAGTTGAAATAGAGTAAAAACACGAAGCTAAAATAGTAAAATTACTATAGAGTTTAAAATGAATATCCAGGATTATTAATCCTTTTTCAGTTTTTAACTATCTCTATTTAGAACTCTTGTCAGTAGATATATCCTAAATTAAAGGGATTGCAATTATATTCAAATGGAAATTTGAAGTATTTCTTCTCCTTTAGTTAAAGTATGGTAATGTTACGTCTTGGACTGTGTTTTTTACGAACTTTCATATTCAGATTTAAATAAGGCTCAACTATACTGGGAACAGCAAAAAAAATAAAGTAATTTTGTATAGTATCTGCTTATAAGACAATTATTTAAACCAATTCCCAATGATAACCCAACAAATTAAGGTCGCCATTGCAGACGATCACAAGATCTTTCGTGATGGTATAAAGATGGCTCTCAAGGACCGTGATTATCTTAAAATTTTATGGGAAGCAGAGGATGGTAAGGATCTAATGCATAAGGTTAAGATCAAAATGCCTGATGTGCTATTAATGGATATTCGTATGCCAGAGCTTGATGGCATTAATGCAATCAGCATTCTTCGTAAGGAATACGAAGAGCTGAAGATCATCGTATTAACCATGTATGATGACCAGGAGATGATCACTAAAATGATGGAAATTGGTGCTAATGCATATCTAACTAAAACCACTGATCCTGATGAGATATACCAGGCTATAATCACCTGCATGAATGATGATTTTTATTTTAACGAGCTGGTAAACAAGGCAGTTTTACTAAAACTTCAACACAAGAAGAACGTTCGACAATATTATCCAACCCCGGTTAAATTTTCTGAAAAAGAACTTCGTATATTAAAGTGCATAGCAGAGGATAAAACTACTGAGGAGATATCAAAGGATGTTTTCCTAAGTCCCCGTACAATAGAAACCATAAGGCAGAATATGAAACAAAAAGTCGGCGCAAAGACAATTGCAGGCCTTGTAATGTATGCAATGCGCAATAGGCTTCTTGAGTAAACTACACATAAATGCCAAATTCCTCTTCATCTAATATCAATAATGTTTTCTTCGAGGGTGTATATAAAGAAGTATGGAAGAAACTTATACCCCCGGGATTATCCCAGGCAGAATGTGACTTTATAATTGACGAAGCTTCTCTGCAGGAAGGCGATCAATTATTGGATATAATGTGCGGCTATGGCAGGCACGCGTTGGAATTATCCCGAAAAGGGATAAAGGTTAGTGCCGTTGATAATTCTTCTGAATACATTCAGGAAATAGATTCAGTGGTTTGCCGGGAACAATTACCTGTAAAAGCAATTCTATCCGATGTCTTAAGTATCGACCTGGACGATTGCTTTAAAGCCGCCATTTGCATGGGCAATAGCTTTGCTTTTTTTAATAAGGAGGAGGCATCATACTTATTGAAAAACATCAGCCATCATTTAATTGACGGCGGAATTTTGATTATTAATTCGTGGATGATTGCTGAAATTGCTATAAATCATTTCAAGGCTCATGATTGGCTGCAAGTGGATAAGTACAAATATCTTCTTGATTACAAATTTCATTTTATTCCAAGTCGTATAGAATCAGAGCATACCATAGTTACAGAGGATGGAGTTTACGAGGTGATCAAGGGTGTAGATTATATTTATACTATAGCCGAAATCGAAGAAATGTTTCTGCAGGCTGGTCTTACAACGAAATACCTGTACAGTACTCCCCGTAAACGAAAGTTTTCTCTCGGGGATAGCAGTATTTACATAGTAGCAGAGAAGAAATCTTAAGCCCTATTGAAAATTGGTACTTTTCCTGCTATATGTAAGGCAAATAAATTCGGTTTGAAGCTATATCCTTTCTTTTTCTTTGTTTATACAATGGCTGAAATAGTCTTCAGTGTTGATTACTATTTACTTTCCAGGAAAGTTGATTATATACTTTTTTTAGGTCTTATAATATATATTATCGGAATGATCACAGGATTATTAACGTATAAAAGCCACTTGTATGCTATCCGCAAAAGAAAGCTCCTGGATAGTTTACTTTAATTAAACTCTACCTGTGTGGAGGATTCGTCTGTGGAATCGTGTACTTATCCCCCCTGGAAAGGAGGTGTACCTTCAGGTTTCTTAAAGAAATAGCCTTCTTCTCTGTAAACTCTTTTATGTTGGAACGGGTCAATTCAAATCCCTCCATCACCACAACAATACCACTTCCGATAATCTCTGCTTCCAGGCCATTTCTTACAATCACTGCTGTATCTTCTTCTATTCCCAACCCAATTGTTGTTGGATTAGTGACAATCACCTGGGCCATTCTTACAAATCTTCCTCTATGAACGAAATGGGTATCAATACAAACATCCTTTAAAAATTCAAGACCTGTAGTTATCTTGATGGTACCCGCTGTTTCTTCAACTTCTTTACTACCGGCATAAATCATAGGAGTAGACATAGCCATTGCCCCTGCACTTGTACCCGCCACAATAATGTTCTCTTTGATATATCTTCTTTTAACCTCTGTTAAAAAGCTAGTTCCACCATAAATGGAAGTCAATAACAGTTGATCACCACCTGTGAAAAAGAAAGCATCACAAGCTTTAGCCCGCTCCAGTAATGTTGGATCCTGTAATGCTTCTTCCCTGTTGCCATGTCGAATATGTCCAACAGAATTTACCTCTAATTTTAAAAACAATCGTTTGTATTCTTTAAAGCTTTCTTCTCCTTCACCGGATGCTGTGGAAATAACTTCAATCACCGGGTTTTTCTTCCGTGTAATCTTGACAAATTCCTTCAGGATCTCCTGGTCAATAAAGTTCTCATCCGGCACATTGTCTCTTCCGCCATCGCCTTTATCTTCTTTTCCTCCGATAATCATTAAAACACCCACAGGAGTAGGACAGTTTTTTGATGCAGTATCTGCTGTATTAATCGCCTGCTTTACTTCCGGAAGCTTCCTGGCCTTCTGCTTATTTTTTGCCATTGCTATTTAGATTAATCCTTTTGTGATCTGCAATGATTATGAATTTGAATGTATCCATTCCTTTGAATTCTTTAATTATTGTGCCACAGGATTAACTCACGCCTCTTAGTATGTAAGGTATTATTGTACTCATCAGTTTTTTACTCTAGTATCATGGTGCAGTTTCAATCAGTTCGTTGAACAGGAATTTGAATGTTCCGTGTGTTTGAGCACGAAAAGTAATTTCAGGTCCAAAAGCATAGAACATTCCTTTACCCACCTGTGAGCAGAATGCTGCCACTCCATCTTTTAAATAAGCCTGCCCCCACGCCCAACCACTATGCAAGGGCTTATCACTAGCAAACCAGGCAAGAGGCTTAACCTGCCCACTTACTATAGCTTCAGGTGCTAACCTGAATACGGGACTGGCATCAAAATAGACATCAGTTTCCATAGGCAGTCCATATGCTGCAGGTTGTGTAGGATCCACTTTCACCTTAAGTAGACTTCCGGGAATGTAAAACTTTTCA
>JBLNAY010000052.1:0-7867 GCA_050259715.1 Candidatus Dadabacteria bacterium | reverse complement strand
TGAAACGCTTTGCGGAAGCTGTCGCTGAAGTCGCCGTATTCGGTCTTGAATGTTTTCGACACGGTGTCGCCCTCGGTCTCAAAGATGATCCCCCGCTGGTAGCTGTCATTCAGCACTTTCAAAAAGCCCGTAGCGCTGTTGTTGGCAGGAATGAACAGCATGATGCGCGGAGGCTTTTGTGGTGGCTGCAGCGTGGCATCTTTGTTTTTATTGAGCCGGTATTCCATCATCTCTGCTTCATGAACCTGGCGAGCAACTCACCCTGGAACTGGCGATGTTTGAAAGGACAGGTGATGCTAACCTGGATACTTTAATCCAGGTGGTTAAAACCATAGCCCAGGCAAAGCAGACGATAATCAATTTAAATGCATTGAAGATCGAAGAGGAGGACCTTCCATAAACCCCCTGTCCCGTTTTATTCAAGAGGGCTTTTTTATGAGTAATATCATAAAGTGGTCAAAAAATCTGTACGTCATTTGCGGCCCATGTTAAGACCCACCAGTGTACATAAAGCCAAATCAATGGGTTCAAAAGTTGTTGCTTATGCCAATGGCAAGCCCGTACTTGTTTTTGAGTCAATACACCTGTGTGCCAGCTATTTGTTTCATACATTGAACAAGTGGGAGAAGTTTAGAGTCTGTAATAAAATCAAGCAATGCCACACCAAAAAACTAACCGATGATACCAATGTTTTCGCTAAACCTATAACCTACAGGCTCATTGTAAAAGGTGAATTAATTGAACGCTTAGGCGAGGATGACTATATAGTTCTCAGTGAGGAGTACAGAAATCATGCTTATGAGCAAAAAGTAGATGGAAAGGTTAGTGGGATTGGTGGTGACTATAGCCTGGAAGAAATTCTCGACAAAGGTGATTTGGTTGAAATAAAGTTCGGAGGAAATAAAGGGTATACAACTGAGATTTTAGAGGTGAAAAAAAAACGTAATGCTACTACACCTGGAAGTAAGTATTATTCGCTGCTTATGCAAAATGGAAGTGTAGGTGACTTTAAGGCTAACGTATTGGAACTGGTTGAAAAAAGAGAGTTTCTGACTGATTAATGGATGACACCCTTTGTTTCTAAAGGGGGACAGGGAGTTTAATCCAAATAATCCTTCAATTGACGTATCATCGAATGGCAATGCTCTATTAGCATATTGACGCTTCCACGACCGGGCTCATAACTTTTGTTGCGCGCACTCTCTGCAGATACTTCCTCCGTATTATTGGTGCGGCAATTCCTGGCCATCACACGAAACAACTCTCTCTTGTTGCCGGCCTTAATCATCCCGCTGTCATGTAGTGCCCTGTAATAAAGAGCCAGTGTTTCCAGGTTCATATTGTATATGAGCTTTTCTTCCCCGGGAGATGCTGAATCCCGTCCCGTTAGTACGGGATGCGGGACAGCATGACGTCGGACAAGGTCAGCATGACGGCCGTCTCCAGGATGATCTCCGACAGGTTCAGCATGATATCCGTCTTCAATGTGATCTGCGGCAAGTTCAGAATGACATTGTACACGCGCAGCTTCTGCCTTCTTTTCTTCCCTTTCAGCTATCTCTATTTGTTCCAATATCCAATTACAAATCTCTTCTCTTACGGGCTTGTTGGCCGCAATGAGGGCTACTCCCGCATTGCTGTAAACAGCCCTTATGATTTTATGTTGATTATAAAAATATTCCTTCTTCTCCCCGAGGGGAGCACCGCCAACCACACCACCGGATATACGCCTCACCAGCCAGGAAACAAAAAGAGGACAGTTCAGGTTATATTCCACCAGCCTGGCAATGAGATCGGCCGTTGTGGCGCTTTCGCTTAGCTGCTCCAATCCATCCAATAGCTGTTCTGCATAGTCAAGGTTATTATAGGAAAAGCTTTTCCATGGCTGTATACAATTACTAATGATCTGTACCAGTTCAGGATCTGCATTTTGCAAACGGCTCTCCTTAATAGTATCAAGCTTTTCATTCAGCCGGGAGCCAACCGATTCGCGGTGCACATCCGATAACATTTGGGTAGTGTCGAAATAAGGCTGGTATTCTTCCCTAAGGTGAAGCAGCAGCGCATTCAGCTCACTCACAATGGGATTCACCAGCCATCCCGTATCAGCATTCTTGTTGCGGCCACTGTTGTGAAGACTGTCCGCCAACCGCCGTACCTGGAAATGATAATTGTTCACCACCTTTGTGATTCCTTCAACATTTTTCACATCCACCTGCAGGCGCGCCAGGTGGGTCTTTATATTGTTTATCTGGGCTTCGGTCCTGGAGAGCTGTTTTGCCAGCACTGGCGTGTTAAAGTCCCCTCCCGGGAACTCTCCTACCATAGTAACAATCATCATTAAATGCTCCAGCGCGTGTTTCATATAACAAGTAAGTGGCAGCATACCGGCAATACAGTGTACTCATGGCTGTTATCGCTAACGGACATGCCTGGTTTTTCAAGCTAACCCTGCCTTTTTTTAGGTTAAGTACGAGTGATTTCGATATAATTATGGTGGGTCAATATCAATGTGGTCCAACCACTAAATAAGCGTATATCCCTATATGTTGATACTGATTTTTGTCAAAGAGGGCCTTTATTTTTCCACATCAATATTTGCCTGGTAACTGCCTGTAAGACAGCTAATAGCAATTAGTGTTGTGCCATTATTGTGAAATGAAAAACGGGTGTAGGACAAAAACACATAGACACATAGACACATAGTTTTTTAATCGTGCCTGGGTGGGTAATTATTATAGCAGGCAGGTTGCTTTTGTAAGAAAAAAAGAGCCTTTCATTTTGGAAGCTGAAAACTTTTTTCAAAAAATCTTCATGAACTAACAGCCTGTTGAACAAATAATTATTCGGGGTGGTGCCACCCTTGTTGCCACCCCTGCCACCCTTCCAGGTTGCCTTCTTTTTTCTCTTTGCTGTTCAATAAATTTTATGACAAACAAAAATTCCCAAACACAATCAAAGGCGATTGTCAATCTCCATTCGCGTACCCTTACGTTGAATTTGTCGCACAGCGATTTTCTGACCTTCTATGCACTGCTGGCCGATGCCAATAACCGAAAGCCCAACATCCACGACTTCTTTGATATGCTGCTGCACAACATCATGGTGGACGTTTACCAGTTGTTCCATAAAGAAGGAGCAGAAGAAAAGAGCGGCTACACCATCCAGTTAGCACCAAAAGAGTGCATGGCCTTCTGGCTTTACTGGACCGACCACCCGTTTGCATCAACCACCCTTGCCGGCAAAATGCTCGACCAGGTAAATAATATCATCCTCATCATGTTTACCAACAGCGGATCGACGGAATGCTATTTATAATTCCAAAAGAGGGTGGCCGCAAAAGTCTTCGCCAGGCAGGATATTCCTGGAATACATAAACTATTTAACTGCAAACAAAAAACCAAAAACTATAAACTCTTAAAGATGAAATCTACAAGAATTAAAAAGAAATCCATCAGCAATGTAACGCATGAACAGGCACAGGAAGCCAGTAAAACCGTAGCTGAAAAAAAGAACCGGCTCGGGAAGATAGAAGTGAAAATGAACGAGGAACTTGATAATATCAAAAGCAGGTATTCAGAAGATATCACGGGATTAAAGCAGCAACTGGTGGAGCCAATAGCCATCCTGGAAGTCTATGCCCACGAACAAAGGAGCACCTGGGGCAAAAAGAAAAGTATAGAGCTGCTGCATTGTGAAGTAGGCTTCCGTATGGGCACCCCTAAAGTGATTAAACACAAAGAATTTACCTGGGATGCCGTGCTGGAACTGCTGAAGAAGAACCAGAACTTTCACCGCTTTATCCGCAGGAAAGAGGAGATTAATAAGGAAGCCATTCTTGCACTTAATGCCTTGAACGAAGAGGATAAAAACCTCTTACAACAACTCAAAGATGAATGCTTTGTTCTCATTGATCATGATGAGAACTTCTTTGTCGATCCGAAGAAAGAGCAAGTCGCCTAGGGATTTTGAATTTCGAATTTGGAATTTGGAATTTCGAAATTATTAGGTGCTCATTATCAAATTTCCAAATTACCAAATTTTCAAATTTTCCAAATTCGAAATTCCTCTATTTCCCCAACTTCCTCTACTTCCTGAAGCCTTCCTTTTTGAGGAAGGTCACCTAAAAACTATAAACTATAAACAATAAACCAAAATGTCTACCTGTTCCCTATTTAAGAACCTCCACAAACCAATAGAAAAGAAAACGATGCTGGCAATAGCTAACGACATTGCCTCCGACAAATACAAAGCGCCGGTGCAGAAAATCAGGTATCTTCTGCAACAGGGTAAAACAGCCGAAGCCCAGGAGCTGAAAAAACAACTTGCTTCCTTCACTCCTTCAGCCATTTTCAGAAGCAGGCGTGTAAAAGAAGATATTGAGTCGTATAGTGGCATCATACATCTTGATTTTGATAAACTCACCGATGAACAAATGGGCAAGCTGAGAATCGCCCTCTCTTCAACTGGTTACACGCATATTTATTTTGTGAGCCCCAGCGGAAAAGGCATCAAGGTGTTCGTGGAGGTCACCTCCGCGGTAGAAGAACACCACCTGGCCTATAAGCAGGTGCAGGACTATTATGAAAATCTTACCGGCATAAAAGCAGATCCGAGCTGCAAGGATATTACGAGACTTTGTTTTGTTAGTTATGATCCGGACATCTACAGGAATTTGGAAAGTAGGAAGTTCCCGGTGAGAGGCAGGAAAAGTTTAGGGTGCGTAGAGGGTTTAGACAGAGGTCATCCTGTCCCGAATGCTTTCGGGATCGTTTCAGGATCTTTAACAGAACCTCTTACTCCTTCCGAAGAAATCTTCAACAATCAAATCCAATTTACCAACAGGATCAAAACTTACCGGGAAGGCTCACGCAACGCTTATATATACCAGTTAGCATTGAATTGTAATAAGGCAGGACTAGCGCAGCAAACTACTGTTGATCTTATTACCAGGCACTTTGATCTTCCCTTTAAAGAGATGGAACAAACGGTGAAGAGCGCGTATAAGAGAACTTTAGAAGCTGAGCGTAGCGAAGTCCCGCCACTGCGGGATTTAGAAGGTTTAGAAGGTTTAGGAAGTTTAGAAAGTTTAGATGATTTAGAGGAACAAACTAAACCTTCTCAACCTTCTCAACCCTCTCAACCAACTCAACCCTCTCAATCCCGATCCCGTACGAACGGGACAGGCAAGTCGGGACTTCGCTTCGCTCAGCTTTCTCTTGATGACGAGGAAAACACCCGTGAGCTCATGCCCACCTTGCCGGATGGCATCTTCGAAACCATGCCGGGGTTCCTGCAAAAAGCAACGGGTGTGGCTTCTACAAAAGAAGAAAGAGACCTGCTGCTATTGGGCTCTGTTACTACGTTGGGTGCAGCGCTTCACCAGCTCACCGGTACCTATAACGACACTCCTGTGAATGCGAACCTTTTCCTGTTTGTTTCAGCCATGGCTTCGGCCGGTAAAGGAATATTGATTCATTGTCGCAAGCTCGTGTTGCCTATACACCTGCAATTGAGAGAAGAAGCCAGGAGGCTGAAAGAATGCTATGATGCAGAAATGGCAGATTATCGCAACAATAAAAACAAAGATGCCAGCCTGGAACAACCGCGTAAACCACCTGTAAAGATGTTCTTCATCCCGGGCAATAACAGTGCTACAGGTTTTTTGGAGATCCTCTCCGACAGCAATAAAAGAGGGATCATCTTTGAAACGGAAGGAGATACCTTATCCAATGCCCTCCAGAGTGATTATGGTGATTTTAGTGATGCCTTACGCAATGCTTTCCAGCATGAGCCGATTTCCTATTATCGTCGCACCGATAAAGAGTATGTTGAAATAGACCGTCCCAGCCTTTCGGTGGTCTTGTCCGGCACGCCCAAACAGGTGAAGGTGCTTATTCCCAACACGGAAAATGGTTTGTTCAGCCGTTTTATGTTTTACATGATGAATATGAACTGGGAATGGAAAAATGTGTTTGCTTCCCGCACTGCCAATGGGTTAGATAAACACTTCGAGAACCTGGGAAGGCAGTTCTATATATTCTACCAGCACCTGGAAACCTTGCCGGCAATGACTTTTACACTCACCAATGACCAGGAGGAAAGATTCAATGCCTTCTTCCACCGTATACAAAAACTGTATATAACCATCCAGGAAGAAGATATTGTTAGTTGTGTCCGGCGCTTAGGTTTGATGGCCTACCGGGTGATGATGATTTTTTCCGCACTGCGCCTGATGGAGTCGAAGAAGCAGGTGCCAAAGGTGGTGTGCGAAGAAGTAGATTTCGACAATTCCCTGGCGATGATCGAAGTGCTGGTGAAACACAGTAGTTATGTATTTACACAGGTAGCCGATGAAGTGCAAAGAGTAAAGCCCAAAAACCGTAAAGAGAAGTTTCTCGAGTTATTACCGGCGGAATTTAACCGGCAGGGATATCTCCAGGTGGCACAACAACTAAAGATTGCCGATAAAACGGCACAGGGTTACATTCGGAAGTTTGTGCTGGCAGGTATTGTTTTAAACGACTATCATGATCACTATCTCAATTTACAGGTGAAGCTTCCTCAAAAAGAAAGGCCTGCGGATTCTAAGGATTCAAAGGAATCTAAGGAAGTAACAGCTGGTTAGCCAATTATCCATTGACGGGAAATCTATAGAGTTATCATGGAGTTTGCATGGAGTTAGTATGGAGTTAGCACGGAGTATGTCCATGCCAAGTCCATACCTACTCCATACATAGACCATGCAAATTAGCAGATTAGCAAATGAAGGACAATTAGCAGATTAGCAAATGAAGCATTAGCAGATGAGGGACAATAGCAGATTACGACACCTCAATCTGCTAATCTGCTAATCATCTCATCTGCTAATTAGCTATCCCGGTTCTCCGAGCATCTGGATGATTGTCTTCACCTGCGAGGGTTTATAAAACCAGCCGTCTCTCTGTCCTATTTCTTCGCGATAGGGGCGTAACCATCTTCTGAAGGTGCGGATGCTGACCTGGTAAAGGGCTGCCAGTTCTTTGATGGTCATGGCCCTGATGACAAGTTCTTCCATTGCAGAATATGAATTTTGGTGGCAAAAAAAGAGCGGGAACTAACGTTAATAAAGGTACGAAATGTAGGGGATTTTTGTAGTTTAAAATTCATGTTGCCAGGAATATTTTATATCATTTTCACGAATGATGTTATTGTGAACAGTGGCGATGAGCAGCCCTGTAAGGGCGTTATTCGCTATCACAGGGTGAAGCCCTGTGATAAAAAACACCAGGCAATCAATAGCCCTGTAAGGGCGAAATAAACAACCATTATTCTAATAAAACTTGCTTATAACTTTTCCCCTTGATGGGAAAAGTTACAAAAGGATCAAGAACGCATTAACGCTCCGCAAATGCGTTCAGGCCAGCGCACAACAGGCATTCAATACACGTGGTCATCTTTCCCATAATTGATGTCCTTCTCTTCTTCTCATTCATCACTTTCCTCTTCAATTATTCACTTTATGATATACGTGCTATGGCCAAATACTGCAGGCGCTGTATTGCGCCTCTTAAACTACAGTCTTTACAATTAAGCATGTGGCGCAATAAGGCGCTGAGAGATTCTTCTAAGTGCAAGGGCTTAAAGCACAACCTTATCCTCTATGTGCCTATGGTCCTATGTGTTAAAATTCTCTGTGCCCCTTTGTGCCCCTATGTTCCTCTGTGGTAAAAATACAAAATGCTACTGCCGTTAATTATTCCGGGTTGTTTAGTTGTAGCTGGCCATGATCGCGCAGGGCTTCACCCCGCGCTATAGATATTGCGTCCTTTCAGGACTTTACTTGTGGGACTGCTTTGGTGCAAACAAAATCTATGTGCCCCTATGT
>JBLNAY010000051.1:0-26570 GCA_050259715.1 Candidatus Dadabacteria bacterium | reverse complement strand
TACTATAAAGGTTCTTGACTTCAACTAAAATGCCATCCAAATTTCTTGCTTTCTTATAAAACCTTCCGACAAAATCAACTACTTAGCGGCTTGGAGTTGGTATTAAGTTAGGTAAAGGTTTGCATAAGGTTTGCAGGGGCAAACTCCGTGCAAACTCCCTGCAAACTCCTTACTTACTGCGTAGTAAAGTTATGTGATATTAAGGTTGTAGTTTACCGGTAATTGATATTATAATTAGCAACATATTCATTATCAACACAATATAAAAAATTCCTTCCTTTAAGTGCTGTTATGGAGATAAGCTTATCTCTGATTCTATAAAAATAATTATACTAACCTCATCCGGAATAACTAATAATTGTAGTATATTGCGGATATGGCGCGGCAGATTGGAGAATATAGATTTGAAGGTACTATTGATGGACTCTGTTTCTATAAAATGGAAGGGGAATATTATGTGAGGATTAAAAGTTCATTGACAGCTAAGAAATTCTGGAAGGCTGCCTGTTTTGAAGGAAGCCGTAGGAGTTGTCAACGCTTATCGCGGGGAAGTCAACTGGCAGCAATGGTATATAGTTCTTTTCGAAAGCAAAAAGGCATGTATGCTGCGTTGAAAACAAAAGCTATAGCCCTGTTGAAAAATAACACCAGAGAAGAAAAGGTAATCAGGAAACTTCTGTCACTTTCGTTGAAACTGCAGCCCGTAAAGAGAAATACATCCTCATATATCGGTCCAACCGGCAGGAATAAACCAAATACTCCTGCTCCCGTTTGTAATACATCGTTGATACTTATAGAAATGAATACCTACAACCGGTATTTATCTTCTGCATAAAGCAAACTTCATTTCTGCAATTCAACTTTCGAAAATAGATCTGTAGTAGTTTCTCACCTGGGATAAACCCAGATGGATGAAAGGAGTTCCTTTTATAAAATTTCACCTTTCATATAAAGCACGCAGGATCCGCTTATCAATACCCTGTCTGCTGTTAGTTCGCAATTAAGTTCTCCGCCTCGTGCAGATAGCTGTTGGCAATGGAGCTTTTTTGTATTGAGCTTTTCACTCCAATAGGGAACAATGTTACAGTGTGCCGACCCGGTGACCGGATCTTCCTGTATCCCGACGCCGGGATAAAAGCATCTTGAGACAACATCGGAATCTTTCCCTTTGGCTGTTATTATAACTCCAACAGTATCCAGTTTTTTCATAAGGTTGAAATCAGGTTCCACATTAGCCACTGCTTCTTCATTGGGAAGTACAACAAAGTAATCTCTTGACCTCATAACCTCTATCGCATTTGTAACTCCAAGAGATTCTAAAAGATAACCAGGTGTTTCGCAAGGTTGAGGAGGACGTGCAGGAAAATCAAGAGTGAACATGCCTTCTTTGACATAAGTTTTCAGTGTACCTGCTTTTTCAGTTGTGAATGTGATTTCACTAACCGGCGGCTCAATAAAGGTTTTAATGACGTAAGCTGAAGCTAAAGTAGCATGGCCGCACAGGTCAATTTCATATTCAGGAGTAAACCAACGAAGATGATAAGCTGCATCAGTTTTTACAAAAAAAGCTGTTTCACTGAGATTATTCTCCATTGCAATCTTCTGCATCAGTGCATCTTCCGGCCAATGTTCCAGCGGCACCACGGCAGCCGGGTTCCCTTTAAATACCTCACTGGCAAAAGCATCAACCTGGTAAATTCTCATTGACTCTTTGTTATTATATTACTCAGCCATCATTTCCCTGGTAACTGAAATGATTTGTTCGGCATTTGGTTTACTGAAATAATCACCGTCACTTCCATAAGAGGGCCTGTGAGCTTCAGAAGTAATGGTCCTGGGAGCCACATCCAGCCATTTGTATCCACCCTGTTCTTCCATTACTTTATTAAACATGTAAGCAGATGCCCCACCTGGTACATCTTCATCAATAAATACTATTCGATTGGTTTTTTTAAGTGATGCTAAGATGTGATGATTAATATCGAATGGAAGCAAAGTCTGAACATCTACTACTTCACAGCTTATGTTTTCTTTTTCCAACTGTTGAACTGCATCCATAACAATTCTCAGGGTTGAGCCATAACTAACCATCGTAATATCTGTGCCTTCTTTCAAAATTTCAGGCTGGCCCAGTGAAATTTTATACTCCAGCAAATTTGAAATCAACTTTTCTTTTAGTCGGTATCCATTCAGGCATTCAATGATTAGACCCGGATCATTGCCACTCAACAGCGTGTTATACATACCAACTGCCTGGGTCATGTTACGCGGCACACAAATAAACATTCCTCTTAAAGCATTTATAAGTACTCCCATCGGGGAGCCACTATGCCAAATGCCTTCCAGCCTATGACCACGCGTACGCACAATAAGAGGACAGCTTTGTTGCCCTTTTGTTCTGAAATGTAAAGTGGAAGCATCATCGCTCAGGGGTTGAAGACCATAAAGAAGATAATCCAGGTATTGGATTTCAGCTATTGGTCGCAAGCCGCGCATAGCTAAACCTATTCCCTGGCCTATGATTGTGATCTCGCGTATTCCTGTATCAAAAATCCGATCCTGCCCATGTTTAAGTTGTAACCCGGCAAATCCCTGGTTAACATCTCCAATATTGCCAAGATCTTCACCGAAAGCCAGCACTTTTGGATTTTCCGTAAATAGCCGGTCGAAATACCTGTTCAGGACTTCAAATCCATTTACTGTTGGAGAATCATCTGCATATTCGGCGGCTACATTTTTTACCAGCAGCGTGCTGTGTGGACCTTGATTGTAAAGAAAAGAATTGAATAATTCTTCATTTTCCTTTTGGAAATCTTTGTAAAAATCTTTTAACCAGAATGCTTGTTCATGGTTATTGCAAACAGTCAAAGCAGAATACAATGCCTTAGAAATATCTTTCCTGATTGGCTCCCTATTGGATGAAAGATCTTTTGCAATAGTTGATAACTGGCTGTTAAGAGACGGTATTTTACCTGCTACATTATTTACCAGGGCTACCACTTCTTCTACTTTCTGCTTAACTGGAGTGATATATGCCTGCCATGCTGCATTCCTGGCATCTCTTACTTTTTCTTTGCACTCATTCTGGATATGATCTAATTCGTCCTGTGTAGCTAATGCATTTCCTAAAAGCCATTCCCTCATTTTTTTTAGTCCATCCCATTCTCTTTCCCATTCCAATCTTTCCGGATTTTTATACCGTTCATGGCTCCCGGAAGTTGAATGTCCCTGGGGTTGAGTAAGCTCTTCTATATGAAACAGCACCGGCACATGATTCTCTCTCGCCTGGCGAATACCTTCTTCAAAGGTTTCACATAAGCCCGCATAATCCCATCCCTTGACTTTGTATATCTCGATACCATTTGTATCCGGTTGTTTTTGCATTCCGGCAAGAGCTTCAGAAATCGATCCCTTTGTTGTTTGATATTTTTTAGGTACGGAAATTCCATATCCATCATCATATACAAATACGGCTAAAGGCACCTGAAGTACACCCGCAGCATTAATAGCCTCCCAGAAATGACCTTCTGTGGTTGATGCATCGCCTATAGTGCAAAAACAGACCTCATTTCCATTTTCGGATAGATTCGTAAACTCTTTTAAAGCAGTTACCCGTCTAAAAGTCTTTGAAGCAAAAGCTAAACCTAATCCACGGGCCATCTGGCCAGCTGTAGGCGCTATATCAGCAGAAACATTCTTTCTATTCACCAGGTCCAGCCAATTCCCCTCTTCATCTATCCATTTAGTAGCAAAATGGGAGTTCATCTGCCTGCCTGCACTGAAAGGATCATGGTTTATATCCGGATCAGCATAAAGCTGTGCAAAGAATTGTTCTAAAGTGGCTAACCCCGTGGCTAACATGAAAGTCTGATCACGATAATAGCCTGAGCGAAAATCTCCTTCCTGGAAGAACTTTGCCATAGCTACTTGTGCTATTTCTTTACCATCACCAAAAATTCCGAATTTGGCTTTACCTGTAAGTACTTCTTTTCTACCCAGCAGGCTTGCTTCCCTGCTTAGAGCAGCCCAGCGATAATCGGCCAATACTTCCTGCCTGAAATTGTCAAATGACAGATTCTCAAGGGATTGGTCGAATTCACTCCTTTTTTCCATTGCGCAAAAATAGGCTTTAGCACTCATGCGTTAAAAAAACCTAAATTGTTGTATTCTCTTTTCAATGAGGCTGGTTTATCATATTTTTGAGTAGAAACTGCTCTGATGAAGGGACTATTTACTCTTTTGATATGTTTTCTGGTTTATACCTCAACACAAGCGCAGGCAACTGCTGATGTATTGAGCGTTAAAGAAACTGAACATGACTTTGGAAAAATACCCCAGGGCAAGCCTGTTTATTATTATTTCGACATTCAGAATACGGGTGCAGTTCCTTTAAAGCTGGATAATGTGCAGGCAAGCTGTGGATGTACCACCCCTGAATGGAACAAAGAAGCAATAGCAGCAGGCGGCAGTGATAAGATCAGGGTAGGTTATAATGCAGCGACAGAAGGATACTTTGAAAAATTTATTACAGTTACATACAACGGTTCTTCGACAAAACAAATCAAGATAAAAGGGACAGTCTGGAAAACACCAGTGGGTTCAGCTCCGGCGAACTCCTCATTAACTTTTTTAAAACAACAAATGCAATAAAAAAATGAAAAAACTCCTATTAATTGCCGTAGCCTTTGTAGCAGGATTCTCTGTTATGGCTCAACAGCAAACCGCTGACCAGGTTATTAAAGTAAGTGCAGACAAGTATGATTTTGGTAAGATTAAGCAGGGCGTTCCTGTTACAACTTATTTCGAAGTAAAGAATATTACTGATAAGCCGGTAGTTGTTGAAAATGCATGGGCAGGATGCGGCTGTACTACACCCGAGATTTCTAAAGAGCCAATTGCCCCAAATGCTTCTACCAAATTGAAAGTAGGTTATAATGCTGCAGCAATGGGTGCTTTCAACAAAACTGTATTTGTAAAACTAGCTGGGGTCCAGGATCCTAAACAGATTATTATCAGCGGGGAAGTTTTAGACGCTACAGCTTATGATGCTGCTAATAAGGGAGCAAAAGAAGTTTCAAGTGCTACAACAACTGCTGCAAGCACAACTCCTGCAACAACTGTAAAAGAAAAGAAAAAAGAAACTTCAACTAAGACTAAGAAGAAGACAACAACTTCTAAATAAGATCGGTTGAAATAAATTTTACAAAGGGCCTGAAGGCCCTTTTTTATTTAGCCTATTTAAGTATTACTAATCATCTATCCTGTTTAATTTTAAAGTAGTAACAGGTGAAACGATTAACGGAAACTTCTCAATAATAACGGTACTGGCATCGAGCCCAAAGCCTCTTTCTTCAGATAAACTGATATCTTTTAGCCAGAAATGGAGGTTCATTATTATTCTCTCGAAAACAGGTAATTCATTATCCTGGCTTAAGTACTTCTCCATTACTATAAATGAAAAATCTCCTACCACATTGCTTCTTTCAAGGCTTTCATAGCGGCTGGTAATATTCACTTCTTTGTTGGCTACGAGGTCTTCCACAACCTTTCTGAACATTAAGTTGATTCTTGGTTCAATTCTGAAACCGAGCCGGAATTCTACCCTGATAATATCGTTTGGAATGATATGATCCACTTTATACTGCATAGTATAAGGGTCATCTAATGTATCAACATGTACAAACCAATAGATGTCAGCTCTTTTTGGCTTCCTGTTTAATATCGAGTAAATAATTTTATGTTCTATTTCTTTTGGATTATCCGCACTCGTCAAATACACCAGGTGTGTGGCATACTTTGGAACTGATTTATCATTACTTAACTCCTGGATCTTTGGAATGTAATGTTCAAGCCTGACAAATTCAACATAGCGATTTTTGATTTTTCTTGCACGGTACCAGACATACATCACGGTAAACATTATTCCTGCAATGAAAAATGTGATATATCCTCCATGAGAGAATTTTTGTAATAATGCTGTGAGGAAAATCAATTCTATGATACTGTAAAAAACCAGGAAAAGCCAGATATAAGCCCGGTTAACTCTCTTAATGACGAGAAAATTAGAAAATAAGATGGTGGTCATCAACATCGTAATAATAATCGCCAGGCCATAAGCTGCTTCCATTCTTTGGGATGTTCTGAAATACAGGACTACACCGAGGCATCCAATAAACATCATAAAGTTTACAGCTGGGATAAATAGCTGGCCCCTGGCCTCGGAAGGATAACGGATTTTAAGTTTCGGCCACAGGTTCAATCGCATGGCTTCACTAATTAAGGTAAAGGAACCTGAGATCATTGCCTGGCTGGCAATAATTGCCGCACTTGTTGCAATTAATACTCCCGGAATAATAAACCATTGCGGCATGAGATCATAAAATGCATTTACCCCGAGCTGCTGCTTAATCGCAGGAGAGATAGTTACCCCATACCGATGAGCAAGCAGGTAAGCTCCCTGGCCAAAATAGTTGAATAGTAAACATAGTTTCACAAAAATCCACGATACCCTGATGTTACCTTTCCCACAATGGCCCAGATCACTGTAGAGGGCCTCGGCTCCGGTAGTACAAAGGAAAATAGCGCCTAAGAGCCACAGTGCATGCGGGTATTTAATAACGAAATTTATAGCATAGTGAGGGCTCAGCGCCCTGAAAATTTGCAGGTCATCTGACACATGTGCGAGTCCGAGCACTGCCAGCATACTGAACCAAACGAACATTACGGGCCCAAATAGCCTTCCAATGGAAGCGGAGCCAAATTGCTGGAGAAAGAAGAATAATACCAGTATTCCTAATACAATGAATACAATGCTATGCTCAATTCCTCTAAGAGCAGGTAGTTCCTGCAATCCTTCAACTGCAGAAGTTATGGATATAGGAGGTGTTATTATGCCATCAGCTAATAATGCTGCACCACCAATCATAGCAGGAATCACCAGCCATTTCTTTTGTCTTCTTACCAATGCATATAATGCAAAAGTGCCTCCTTCACCACTGTTATCTGCCCTTAAAACCAGCCAAACATACTTTGTGGTGGTTTGCAAGGTGATCGTCCATAGAATGCAGGATAGACTGCCAATTACGAGTGTCTCATTGATTGTTCTCCCATTGATAATTGCGTTAAAAACATACAGGGGGGAGGTGCCGATATCACCATAAATTATTCCGAGAGCTACAAGCAATCCGGCCGCAGTAACTCTATTTACAGGTATTCTCACAAAGGCGCCGTTGTTTTATTGGCAATTTGTAAAGGTACATCTTAAAATGAACTGTTAAAAGCAGTTTAAAGCTGTTTATTTCCGCCACCATAATTGTTGTTATTCCATCTTACTTAAATTTATAACCTATTCTAAAGGGATAAAAAAGGTAATTTTAATAAAGGAATTTCCACCGTATGAACTTCTGTAAACTTCTTACTTCCGTACTTTTCTTATTGACCACAATTTCTGGTTTTACCCAAAAGATTGTTTACTCCGAAGTTGATAATGATGATTCCAGGAGAATGACATTTGAAATAATAGGTAAAGTCTCGGGGAATTTCCTTGTTTATAAAAACAACCGGAATAAGAATTTCATTTCAGTTTATAACAATGAAATGGAGCAGATCGGAAAGGAGGAACAGGAATATTTAACTGACCGGGTTATAAACATTGATTTTATTCCATATCCCGACTTTGCTTACCTGGTATACCAATATCAAAAGAAAAATGTGATTTATTGTGAAGCTGTGAAGGTTGATGGTAACGGAAAGAAAATTTCTGATATTATTTCCCTGGATACAACACACATTGGATTTGCTGCCAATAATAAAGTATATAGTACCATCAATAGTGAAGACAAGTCCAAGATCATCATCTTTAAGATCAATTCACGAAATAAATCTAACTATATAGTTACCAGTCTTCTTTTCGACCAGAAACTGGATCTTTTGAACCGCTCACGCTTTGATATGCCTATGGAGGAATATCATGATTACCTGGACGAGTTCAATGTAGATAATGATGGTGATTTTGTATTTACCAAGTTTAACAGGAACACAAATGAAACTATAAACAATACCGCATTGATATGGAAACCTGCCATGGCTGATACTTTTTCATCCATAAATGTCCAGGACGAAAAAGTTTTCTTTGACGAGCCACATATCAAAGTTGATAATTATAATAAACGATACTTCATTACCTCCTTTTATTACACCAAAAGAAGGGGTAATATCGAAGGATTTTATTTCTATGCCTGGGATAAACAGACTAAACAGCCTACTTTAAACAATTCGTTAGTTCTTGGGGAGGAGCTGAGAAGTGAAGCAAAAGGGGATGATGCAAATATTAAGACAGCCTTTAATGATTACTTCATAAGGAATATTATAATAAAGAAGGATGGGGGATTTGTAATCAATACAGAGTCATATTACACCACTTCCCGTTACAATAGCTGGAATAGGCTAAATTACTTGTATGGGATGCCTCTAAGTATGTATGATTACTATAGTCCTTATTCTCCTTATTATAATAGTTGGTATTGGCGCTACCGTGATAATAACCAGAATGTGAGATTTCACGCAAATAATATCACGATACTTTCATTTGATAAGAATGGTGCCCTTCAATGGAACAGTGTTGTGCATAAAGATCAATATGATGATCAGTCGGAGGAGCGTATTTCTTATCAAACCATGAATACCGGCGGACAACTACATTATTTATTCAATATAGACGAAAAAGCTGCCCTGTTGTTAAATGACTTTACTCTTTCTCCTGATGGAGAATTGAATCATAATCCAACTTTGAAGAATCTTGATAGAGGCTATGAGTTTATGCCGAAATACGGCAAACAGGTTAGTAGTTACCAAATGATTCTTCCCTGCTATTATCGCAATAACATTTGCTTTGCTAAAATCGAATTTAATCAATAGCATTGCGGTGTGATTGGATTGTTCAGGCAAAGGGCCCCAACAACAGTTGGACTACTATTTATTTTTGGCATCCTGATCAAGATGCCATTGTTTTTATTTCCAAAAGTGATATCACCGACAGCATCTGATGCCGGACTTTTCCATTTATTTATTGATGGCATTAATAGCAGCGGTGTGGATCACGCTTTTCTTGCATCCTTCTTCTCTCTTATTTTATTGTTTATCCAGGCATTCATCATCAATTATGTGATGAATGAATACCGGATGAATACGAAACAGACCTACTTGCCTGCAATGGCATACCTTTTAATTACATCGTTACTGCCGGAATGGAACTACTTATCTGCCCCATTACTGGCAAGTACGCTTGTGATTTGGGCTTTTAGCAAACTATTCAAAATGTATAACCTTGGTAATGCAAATGGCGAGTTATACAACACTGGTTTGATTTTAGGAATTTCCTCCTATGTATATTTCCCTTCAACTGCTTTTGTATTGTGTATTATAATAGGCTTGATGATCCTAAAAGCTTTTCGCTTAAATGAAATCCTGCTGATTATATTAGGCGTCATAACTCCCTACTACTTTTATGCGAGTTATCTTTTTTTGAGTAGTAGCTTCAGTATTCCAAAATTTCTTCCAGGTGTATTTCTAAGTGTGCCAGGGGTTAAAAGCAGCATTTACATTGCATTGACAACTTTTCTCCTTGGAATGCCATTTTTGATCGGTGGCTTTTATGTTCAGAAAAATCTTCACAAAATGCTCATCCAGGTAAGAAAAAACTGGAGTATTCTATTACTTTATGTAGTGATATCTTTCTTTGTTCCTTTCGTAAATACCACTTCAACTTTCGTCAACTGGGTACTTATGGCTGCACCTTTTGCTGCCTTCCATGCGTGTGCGTACTATTTTCCTATACGTAAGTTTATGCCAAACCTGTTATTCTTCATTACGGCAGGATACATTATTTATAACCAGTATTTCACCCATTTCTGGAGATGACAAACCTCAGTTTAATATCTTTGCGGGATGAAATTTGGAGTTGTAGTTTTTCCTGGTTCCAATTGTGACAGGGATATACATGATGCTTTAGTGCATGACCTCAGGCAGGAATGTATAATGCTTTGGCATAAAGACAGCGATTTGTCAGCATTTACTACTGAAGACTGTATAGTTCTCCCCGGCGGCTTTTCGTATGGGGATTATTTGCGCACCGGGGCTATTGCACGTTTCAGCCCTATAATGAATAGTGTCATAGATTTTGCTGGTAAGGGAGGCAGAGTTTTAGGTATCTGCAATGGGTTCCAGATATTGTGTGAGTCACACTTATTACCAGGAGTACTTCTCAGAAATCAACACCAGCAGTTCATCTGCAGCAATGTATTCATTAAGGATCAACAGGGGAATGTTTATAAAATACCTATCGCTCATGGTGAAGGAAGGTATTTTGCAGATAAGGAGACTCTTGAGAGGTTAGAGGCTAACAACCAGGTGATCTTCAGGTATTGTGATGCGGATGGGAATATAACTATAGATTCCAACTACAATGGTTCCGTAAATAGTATTGCGGGCATCTGTAATGAACAAAGGAATGTTATAGGTATGATGCCTCACCCAGAGAGGGCCTGTTCGTTCGCCCTCGGAAATATTGACGGGAGAAAAATTTTTAAGAACCTGTTTGCAGAAATAGCTGAACCGGTATTCTGATTCTTTGTTATTACTTAACAGTTTACACTTTTTAATAGTCGAAATTTGCATTTGTAAATTTTAAGTATGAAAAGGTATATCCTTAGCATTATTACAATTATTTCATTCACAATTGCATCGGCTCAGTTAACAATGCCGGGATTTAGCCCTGTTAACTGGAATTTTACCAGTAAGAAAGTTGCCAATGATCTGTATGAAATTCAATTAACAGCAACTATTCAACAGGGGTGGCATTTGTATTCTCAATCACAACCGGGGGATGCCATTGCCATTCCAACATCATTTTCCTTCAACAAGAATCCGCTATTAAACTTTGACGGTAAGGTAAAGGAAGTTGGTAAACTTGAAAAGTATAAAGATGAAGTGCTTGGAGTAACAGCAAACCAATACAGCGACAAAGTTGTGTTTGTACAAAAGATTAAGATGAAGGCTAAAGCAAAAACGTCTGTCACAGGAAAGCTTGAATTTCAAACCTGTAACAATCAAAAGTGCTTGCCTCCAAAAACAGTTAACTTTTCCATCAGCCTTATATAATTTCTTTTTTAGTTCTTTTGCAAACGAGTTCTATTTTAGAACTCGTTTGTTTTAAAGGACCATCATGAAGAAACTGCTACTGCTTCTCTTAACTGTCCATTTTTTTGCATCCGGTTATTCTCAGGATTCCGTACAGGTATTTAAATGGTCAGTATCAAGTAAAAAGATAACCAAGTCAACTTATGAGTTAACTTTTACTACCCCAGGTAATCCTAAATGGTTATTATACTCTCCCGGCCAGGATCTAAGTGATGTTCAAACAGTAGAAGTGAGGTTTGCCGATTCCAGTTTTCGTATGCAGGAGATTTCTGATCTCGGTAATATAAAAACAGAAATAAGTAAACTGTTCGAAAAAAGTATCAAATTAGATTATGGCCCTTCCAGGTGGACTACAACGATCACAATAAAGGGTAATGTTCCTGCTGCAATATCTGGTGATTTGAATTACTCCTATGGAAAAGAAATGGAATTTTACCAGGGCACTTATAATTTCACTGTTCCATTACAAGGTGGAGTTAGCGCTAAGTCGCGGATATTAATACCTTCTATTGATATTACTAACCCGGTAAGTACTTGCGGGGATGAAGATGCAAAGAATAACAGCTTGTGGAAGCTATTCCTGATTGGTCTTGGAGCCGGCATTTTATCGTTGTTGTTTCCATGTATTTTTCCTCTTATTCCTCTTACGATTTCCTATTTTACAAAGAAATCAGTATCCCGGAGAAAAGGAGTACTCAATGCATTTTGGTATGGCTTCTTCATCTTTATCATTTTTGTGTTATTAAGTCTTCCTTTCCATATATTAGATATTCAGCCGGAGATTTTGAATAACATATCAACTAATGTCCCACTAAACCTTGCATTCTTTATATTCTTTATAGCCTTTGCAATTTCTTTCTTTGGATACTTTGATATTGTGCTTCCGAGCAGCCTGGCAAGTAAGACTGATTCTAAAGCAGGATTAGGTGATTTGGTAGGTATATTCTTTATGGCTTTAACCCTTGTTATCGTATCCTTTTCCTGTACTGGTCCAATCCTGGGGTCTTTATTAGTGGGTGCTTTTACAAGTCAGAATGGTGCCTGGCAGTTAACTGCAGGCATGGCAGGCTTTGGTGTTGGCCTTGGATTACCATTCCTTCTGTTTGCCCTGTTTCCTAATTGGTTGCAAAGTTTGCCAAAATCCGGAGGATGGATGAATGAGTTGAAAGCTGTCTTTGGCTTTATTGAACTCGCAATGGCTGTGAAATTTCTTTCCAATGCAGATCTTGTAAAGCAATGGCATTTGCTACCACGGGAGGTATTTGTGGGATTATGGATCATCATTGGGGTGTGTATTATATTGTACCTGGTAGGAGTTATTAATTTTCCCCATGACACCAAGCGAAAGCTGAGTGGACTGCGCCTTTTCTTTATAGCCGTTTTTGCACTCATAACCATTTACCTGGTACCGGGGGTAACCAATACCAAATCATCCAGTTTAAAGCTGATAAGCGGATTCCCACCACCTGTTTGTTATAGTGCCTATAAGCACCCGGTGAACTGTGAAGCAGGGGTAGAGCCTTTAAGAGATTATGAGAACGCTTTACAAGTGGCAAGGCAGGAGAATAAGCCCATCCTGATTGATTTTACTGGCTGGGCATGTGTTAACTGCCGCCGGATGGAAGAAAATGTGTGGCCGAATGAGAAAGTGAAGAATCTGATGAAGAATGAATTTGTAGTTGTATCCTTATTTGTGGATGAAAGGGCCAAACTACCCATATCAGAACAAACCAGGTACAAACCAAAAAATAGTGAAGAGAGATCAATTGTAACTGTAGGTGATAAATGGGCTACTTTTCAATCGGAGAACTTTCATGCAGTTTCTCAGCCTCAGTATGCTATTATATCTCCAGACGAAGTTGCTTTAACTAAAACGAAGGCTTATACTCCAAATGCAAAAGAATTTGCCGACTGGTTAGAGTGTGGGTTAGAAGCTTATAGGAAGCGGAAATAAAAAAAGCCATCCAAAGGATGGCTTCAATGATAATATAAATCACTAATATTCATCTTCGTTAAACAGGAAGTCTTCTTGTGAGGGATAATCTGGCCAGATGTCCTCTATGCTCTCATACACTTCCCCTTCATCTTCCAGCTCCTGTAAGTTTTCAATAACTTCAATGGGCGCACCTGAACGTATCGAATAATCAATCAATTCGTCTTTAGTCGCAGGCCACGGCGCTTCTTCAAGGTATGATGCTAGTTCAAGGGTCCAAAACATGCTTATATTATTTAATTAGTTATTTACTTGGAAAAATTCTATGCCAAATGACTATTTAGTGGCTCCTGAAAATTTCCGCAAAAGTAGGAGTATTCGTCAATTTTCCAAATGCAAGTTTACAACCCTAATTTCGCTGTGTTTTATATCAGCCCCAGGTCCGATACTTAATTGAAATAAAATGTTAAGAGCAAGGAATATACATAAAAAATATGGTGTTGTTGAGGTGTTAAAGGGTGTAGATATCGATATACAAAAAGGTGAGGTTGTAAGTATCGTAGGGCCGTCCGGCTCAGGTAAGTCCACCTTGTTGCATATCCTGGGTTCCCTTGATAAACCCGATGGAGGGGAGGTAATGTTGCATGATAATAAGGTGACTAATCTTCAAGGCAACAAATTGGCGGCTTTCAGAAATAAACACATAGGTTTTGTATTTCAGTTTCACCATCTGTTACCTGAATTCACAGCGCTGGAAAATGTTTGTATTCCGGGTTGGTTAACGCGTAAGTCAAAAAGCGAAGTAAAGGTAAAAGCACAGGAATTACTCACCATTCTTGGGTTAAGTGAACGACTGGAGAATAAGCCTAATCAATTATCAGGGGGAGAACAACAGAGAGTAGCCGTAGCAAGGGCTCTCATAAATCAACCGGACATTGTATTTGCTGATGAACCCACGGGAAACCTGGATACGGTAAATGCCAATGAACTGCACCAGTTGTTTTTTGATCTCAGAAAAAAGTTTAATCAAACTTTCCTCATTGTTACACACAACGAAGAACTGGCTCAATTGAGTGATAGGGTGCTTCACATGAAAGATGGGAAAATCCAGTAAATTTCTTCAATTTAAGGAGTATTGATCCTTGCTTTCCAGGCAATTTCCTGTACATGGTGTTTCTGTGCTGCATAACGTGCCAACACAAAGAGAAAGTCACTCAACCGGTTCAGGTACTTTAAAATCTTATCTTCTGCAAAAAGGCCATGCTGTTGCTGGGTAACTACCAGTCGTTCAGCCCTCCGGCAAACACAACGGGTAATATGGATAAAGGACACGGTAACATGTCCACCCGGCAAAATAAATGATTTCATCTGTGGAAGTTTGCTTTGCATTAAATCTATTCTTTCCTCCAGCATCTGTATGTCTGATTCGTAAAGTTGAGGGAGCGTCATTTTAGTGCCCTTGTCACGGTCAGTAGCGAGCTCAGATCCAATAGTAAATAACCTGTCCTGGATTTCTTTCAGGTCATTCCTGAATTCTTCATCATTTAGTTGATCATTTATAAGTCCAATCCAGGAGTTCAGTTCGTCAATTGTGCCATAACTTTCAATGCGCAGATCACTCTTCGGAACTTTTGTACCACCCAGAAGTGAAGTTGTGCCATTATCTCCTGTTTTAGTATATATTTTCATTGCCATAATTGTCCTGGTTAATTCTGCAGAAAAGTACGATTAACTAAGTGAAACTCTCTTGTTACTACAAAAAGCTATGAAAGAGCGTTCAATACGGTACTTATAATACGATAGAACTATCCTTGATGTTCTTTAGTTTTTCAACATCGCTTTCTATAGTGCCATCTTTTAACTTGATTATTCTGCCGGCACAGTTTGCGATATCTTCTTCATGAGTCACTACTACCAATGTGTTTCCAAGGCCGTGGATCTTTTCAAAGATATCCATGATCTCGTGGGATGTTTTTGAATCCAGGTTACCAGTGGGTTCATCAGCAAGAATTATAGCCGGATTGTTTACCAGGGCCCGCGCAATGGCAACTCTTTGATTTTGTCCTCCACTTAACTCATTCGGTTTATGATGACTGCGATCTGTGAGATTTACTTTTTCCAATACTTCCATTGCTCTTTGATTACGATCCTTTTTAGAAATCCCTGCATAGACCAGGGGCAGAGCGACATTTTCCAGGGCAGTCAACCTTGGGAGAAGATTAAATTGTTGAAAGACGAAACCAATTTGGGTATTTCTTACATCAGCTAACTGGTTATCGCTCATTTTACTCACATCTGTGTTGCTTAAAATATACCTTCCAGATGTAGGTGTATCTAGACAACCCAGTATATTCATCATAGTGCTTTTTCCTGAACCTGAGGGACCCATTAGTGCTACATATTCATTCTTGTAAACATCCAAATAAATTCCCTTCAGTACTTCAATAACTTGTTTACCTAAAAAATATTTTTTGTTTAGAGCTTCAAGGTGAATAAGGCCTTGCATGAATCAGGAGTTTTTCTTAATGACCTTGGGCACTTTAAAGAACTTACCATCATGTTCCGGAGCATTAGCAAGAGCTTCTTCCTGGTTTATCATTTCTCCAACAATATCTTCCCTGAATGCATTTACGGCACTGGTCATATGGGTGGCCGGTTCGACTCCGGTAGTATCAAGCTCTTTAAGCTTATCTACAAATCCGATCATTTTCTCGAGGTCTTTTTTGATACTTTCTTTTTCATCTTCATTGAACTTAAGCATCGAAAGCCTGGAAAGTTTATCTATGAGTGCGTCATCTACCTCCATGAAACAAATATAATTCATTGGTATTATTGATGATTAACTGAAAAGCTAAAGCTGTAAGAGCTTTAACGGTGAGGAGCAATTTTTGCATATAATACATTCAAATAGAGGTTTATGTCAGATTGCAGTTTTTCGCTTCCGATCACCGGTTCACCGGAAGAAGTCTTAAATAAAGCACGTTCCGCTGTGCAGGGACAGGGTGGTTCATTTAATGGTGATACCACCAGCGGTAACTTTAAAGTGACTGTTTTTGGAAATACTATAGCCGGAAATTACACCGTGTCAGGGGGCAATATGAATGTGGAGATCACCGATAAACCATTTCTCTTATCCTGTGGCATGATTGAGAGTTATTTAAAGAGCCAGGTTAAATAGGGTTTAGAAGATTAGGGTTTAAGGTTTAAAGTTTCTAAGATGCAGGGTGTTCCCGTTTATCTAGTCTTATCATAAATTGAAATCTCAAGACTATATAGACGTAGTACGGGATGAGATAGCTTTCAAACGGTGCTCCTGTTATATTGAATGAATGCAAACAGTTCAAACATTATCAAATTACCCGTTTTAAAGGAAGTGAGATGATATGAACATGTACTTTATAGCCCAGGTGTTACCAAATGAATTGAATGAGAAAATCCACAAATACAAACTGATGATGTTTGATAAATTCGGCTGTAAAGTCGGACTTAAATCTCCTGCACATATTACTATCCTTCCTCCCTGCTGGATTGAAGAAGAAAGAGAGAAAGAGTTGATCACTGACCTGGAAAATGTATGTAAAAACAGATCTCCATTTCAGTTAGAAACTAAAGATTTCTCTGCATTTAAACCACGCACCATCTTTATTGATGTAGCAGTTTCAGACGCACTCAGGCAAATGAAAAATACTGCTGATGATTATTTCGGTAAGAAAGATTACAAGATCAAAATAGAAGACCGGCCATTTAAGCCTCATATTACCATCGCAACGAGGGACCTGCACAAAAAAGCATTTTCAGAAGCATGGCCACTATTTGAAGGTAAAGAATTTAAGGAGCGTTGGGTTGCTACTGGTCTTTCGTTATTAAAGCATAATAAGAAGGATTGGGATGTGATCCATACAGCATCTTTCAATATAATACCGGCTGTTGCAGGGGATTCTCCAATGCAGAATTGAACTCAGTCCAAATATTTTCAACAATCTTTTTTGCAGGAAGTATTTCTTTTACTATAGCACTTACTTCTCCTATTTCTAATTCACCTTCTTCAAGATCTCCTTCAAACATTCCTTTCTTTGCCCGACTGCGGCCAAGTAATTCCTTCATTTCATCGGCCGAAGCTCCACGAACCTCAGCTTCCTGTACGCGCTGGGAGAATTTATTATTCAACAAACGAACAGGAGCCAATTTCTTAATACTTAAACGGGTATCACCTTCATTAGAATTGATAATAGCTTTTTTAAATGCGGGGTGAGAAGAGGCTTCTTCACTCGCAACGAACCTTGTTCCCATTTGTACGCCTTCGGCTCCAAGCACCATCGCTGCAAGCATTTGCCGGCCGGTAGCAATGCCTCCCGCTGCAATTAAAGGAATAGTGATCGCTTGTCGAACAGCAGGCACTAAAACTAATGTTGTTGTTTCTTCTCTTCCGTTATGACCCCCGGCTTCAAATCCTTCGGCAACTACGGCATCACATCCTGACTCCTGTGCCTTCAGCGCAAATCGGCTACTGCTGATAACATGTACTACAGTTATTCCATGTTGTTTCAATTGACTGGTCCACGCTTTTGGATTTCCTGCTGAAGTAAAAACAATATTTACTCTTTCATCTATGACAGTTTGAATATGCTTGTCTATATCGGGATATAGGAGAGGAATATTAACTCCAAATGGTTTAGTGGTAGCTTGTTTACATTTTTGAATGTGTTCCTTCAGCACTTCGGGGTACATGCTGCCGGCACCAATTAATCCAAGTGCTCCGGCATTGCTGACTGCACTGGCGAGCCTCCATCCACTAGCCCATATCATTCCGGCTTGTATAATTGGATACTGTATATTAAATAATGTTGTTACCCTGTTAGTAAACATTGCATGAAAATACTGTAAACCTTCTTCGAATTAAACTCACATAACAAGATAGTGTGATTCTCTTTTGTTATTAAAAGATATATTGATGCTTTTTTAGTTTGCAATTGAATTAGTAATCAAAAGTCATTTTTCAATGATCCATTAAAGATACTTTACCGTGTTTTCTATTGCTAACACAAAAATTATTTCTGACCTTCACACCTACTTGAGACAAAGAAGTAACTGCTTATGCTCGTAAAGACCTTTGGCAGCGCCGTACATGGTGTGGAAGCAATTAAAATAACCGTAGAAGTAGACTGGACTAAATCCAGTGTTGGAATTTCTATTGTAGGTCTACCCGATAATGCTGTCAAAGAAAGTCTTCAAAGAATAGACAGTACTATTAAAAGTATAGGGCTGGAATTGCCGCGAACAAAGATTGTGGTAAATATGGCTCCTGCGGATATAAAGAAAAGTGGTACTGCTTTCGATCTGACAATCGCTGTTGGTCTGCTGGCCGCAACTGGCAAACTTCAGAACGCCGAATTATTGCAGCAATATGTAATCATGGGTGAGCTAAGTCTTGATGGGCTGATCAGGCCTATAAAAGGTGCTTTACCCATAGCTATACAGGCGCGTAAAGAAGGATTCAAAGGTATTATTGTACCGAAAGCAAATGCAAGGGAAGCAGGAATGGTGAACAACCTGCAGGTGTATGCAGTGGAACATATAATGGAACTCATAAACTTCTTCGAAACAGGTGAAAAAGGGTTGAATCCTACTCATGTGAATACGAGAGAAGAATTCTTCGATTCTCAATATGATTTCGACCTGGATTTTGCGGATGTGAAAGGGCAGGAGAATATTAAAAGAGCTTTGGAGATAGCCGCTGCAGGAGGTCATAATGCAATCCTAATTGGCCCGCCAGGGGCAGGAAAAACGATGTTGGCGAAGCGGCTTCCAACAATTCTTCCCCCTCTGAGCTTGCATGAAGCATTAGAAACAACCAAGATCCATTCTGTTGCCGGGAAACTGCCGGAGAATTCAACACTGGTGTCAAGGCGCCCATTTAGAAGTCCTCATCACACCATCAGTGATGTTGCTTTGGTAGGTGGAGGAGGAGTGCCACAACCAGGTGAGATCTCGCTTGCACATAATGGAGTTCTTTTCCTGGATGAATTACCCGAATTTAAAAGAACAGTGCTCGAAGTGATGCGTCAACCAATGGAGGAAAGACGAGTAACTATTTCGAGGGCTAAAGTTGCGGTGGATTTTCCCGCGTCTTTTATGCTGGTGGCTTCAATGAATCCTTGTCCCTGTGGATACTATAATCACCCGGAACGTGAATGTACTTGTCCTCCCGGGGCAGTTCAGAAGTACCTGAATAAAATTTCAGGCCCACTGCTTGATCGGATAGACCTACACGTGGAAGTAACGCCGGTGCCATTCAGTGAGCTTTCTACTCTCAAGGCCCAGGAATGTTCTGCCGTTATCAGGGATCGCGTAATAAAAGCAAGAGAAATACAGCAAGAACGGTATCATTCGAAAAATGGCATCTATTGTAATGCTCAAATCACTAGCAAGATGCTGAAGGAAATATGTGTGATCAGCACACCAGGTCAAAACCTGTTGAAAACAGCAATGGAACGGTTGAATCTATCTGCCAGGGCTTATGATCGCATATTGAAAGTGTCACGGACCATAGCTGATCTATCTGGTAGTGAGGAGATTAAAGTAGAGCATCTCGCAGAAGCAATACAGTATAGGAGTCTTGACCGCGAAGGATGGGCTGGCTAGCAGCCAAGGCTTTATAAATAGCGGGATAAAGTGGTTTGTTATCACTGGAAATTAGTGTAAATGGAAAATAATATTATTTATTCAATGACTGATATACAGAGATTCTATACTTATCTGAATAATTACTTTGACCATATTTATGTGATCACACTCGAACGTGCTAAGGACAGGCATGAACATATTGAAAAAGAACTCCAGGGGCTGGACTATGAATTATTTTTTGGGAAGGATAAACAGTTATTCTCCCTTGAAGATCTGAAGGCAGCAAAAATTTATAATGAAGAACTGGCGAAGGAACATCATCGCTACGATAAGCCAATGCAGGATGGACAGGTAGGATGTGCATGGAGTCACCTTGAAGTTTATAGGGACACCCTGGCTAAAGGATATGAAAAAGTATTGATCCTGGAAGATGATGTTGTTATTGACAAAGAGAACATTAATACGACTATGCAAGTATTAAGTTCATTACCCGCTGATTGGGAGTTAGTTTATCTAGGTTTTGCCGAAAGAGAAATTGCTCCTCCATATGCCTCTGTAAAAAAGCAATTTTATCACTTCCTACGGCTGCTGGGAGTAATTAAATACTCACATACCAGTATTAATCACTTGTATCCGAAGAAAGTCAATGATCATCTATATGAAGCCGGGTATCACGATTGTACCCATGCTTATGCAATTAAAAAAAGTGCTGCCGAAAAATTGTTCCATTTACAACAGCCTATTTCCTTTATAGCAGATAACCTGTTATCTTATGCCATTAGCAACCAACTAATAAAGGGTTATCTTATCCTGCCGAAAGTAATTAATCAACAATACCAGGTTGGTGTCGACTCAACTTCTTATCTGAATGAGTAAGTTTGCAGGTAGAACCAACGCTATGCAGAATAACATCTTATACCAGGCGTATGGCACCATTGATCATGTTAATGAATGCAGGTATTCACTTCTAAAATACCTTCAGTTTTACAATTTAACCCCTCCCGCAGGTGTTGGTATTCATATCTATACAGATCGACCCGCATGGTTCGAAGAGTTTAGTTCTTATTTCAAGTCGTTTGAGATTCACGAGATCTCAACTAATATGATCAACCAATGGAAGGGTGCGATCAACTTTATTCATCGTGTTAAGGTTGAGATCCTCATTGATTTCTTTAAATATTTTACAGGTAATGTACTATACCTCGATACCGATACTTATATCCGGCAAGATGTTGAATATTTATTCGAAGCCATTGAAAATGGTTCTTTTATCATGCATGAATACGAAGGAGTAATTAACCAGAAGGTAAATCCTCAATTCCGTAAGTGGGAGAACTTCCTGGCAGTTACGCCTATTCAATATAATGGTAAACGGCTGGAATTTTCCAGCCAGTTACAAGTTTGGAATGCCGGCGTTATTGGCTTGAACATTATTCACCAGGATATTCTGCAGGATGTTCTTGCGCTTACAGATAATCTATATAAAAAATTTCCTAAGCACATTGCTGAACAATTTGCCTTCAGTTATTGTTTTCAGAAGCAAGGCCAGGTAACATCTTCAGCAGACTCTATTTTCCATTATTGGGATCTGAAAGAGTTTAGAAATATATTAAACAGGTTTTTTGAAAATAATAAGGAAGAAAGTATTCCAAACCTGGTAAAATTTGCCCATCACCTCGATGCAGAACAGATAAAGTATGAAAAACAGGTCTTCATGAATTTACCTGTCCTGAAGCAACTTAGTAGAAGGCTGGTTGGGAAAGGATGGAAAATTGAAGATTATGAAAAAAAACTCTGAGTACCGTAGATTTATAATATGAAAATCCTTCTTCAGTACCTGAGACCATACAAATTGATGGTTTTCCTTGTGCTCTTCCTCGCAGCACTGAATATCGGTTTTTCACTGGTTGATCCAATAATATTTGGTAAACTGATCAACCTCGCCACTTACCAAAATCGCAATCCGTTTAGCTGGAATGAGTTTCTATTTACAAAAAGGGTAGTTCTCGACACTAAATCACATCCGGAGGTAATTTATGGAGTAGTTTGGCTGTTGCTTGGTTCCATTACCGTTGCCATGATTAGCCGTCTTTCTAAAAACTTCCAGGACTATTTTCTTAATGTTATTGTTCAGAAGTTTGGAGCCAAAGTGTTTACTGATGGATTACAACATGCCATGCGTCTTCCATACCAGGAATTTGAAGACCAGAGAAGTGGCGAAACACTAAGTATCCTTCAAAAGGTGAGAACAGATACTGAAAAGTTTATCAACAACTTTGTCAATATTCTTTTCACTGTTTTAGTGGGCATTGTTTTCGTTGCCGTTTTTGCCGCACGCATCCATTGGTCATTACCTATTATTTATTTCGGAGGTATTGCCCTGCTAATGGTTATTTCAAATCTTCTGAGTAAAAAAGTAAAGACTATTCAAAAGGTCATTGTAGCGCAGACCACATCATTAGCCGGAACTACTACAGAATCGCTAAGGAACATTGAGCTGGTAAAAAGCCTTGGGCTTACCGGCCAGGAAGTGGATAGGCTGAATAAAAATACTTATAAGATTCTTGGGCTGGAATTGACAAAAGTGAAAAGGATAAGAAGTATCAGTTTTGTGCAGGGCACTTTTGTAAATACACTTAGACAGGTCATCCTCTTTATGCTGATGTGGACCGTCTTCAGAGGCTTACTCACCCCCGGTGAACTGGTGACCATGCAGATCTTTTCTTTCTTTGTTTTTGGTCCGTTACAGGAGATCGGAAATATTATTCTTAGCTACAGGGAAGCGGAGGCCTCGCTGGCCAATTTCCAAAACCTTATGCGTAAACAACCGGAGAAGCAGCCAATTAGTCCTAAACACCTCGGACCGGTTCATACGTTAGAATTCCGTAATGTGAGTTTTAAGCACCAAACAGCAACACAGAGAGCCATAGATGATATAAGCTTTAAAGCAGAAAAGGGGGAAACCATAGCCTTCGTAGGGCCTTCCGGTTCCGGGAAGACTACCCTGATGAAGCTACTTGTTGGCTTGTACAGGCCGGAACACGGCAATATTTACTATAATGGATCAGATGAAAACAGTATCCAGTTTGATGACCTTAGGAACCAGATAGGATTCGTTACCCAGGATACGCAATTATTCAGTGGAACCATTAGGGAGAACCTGATGTTTGTTAATCCAACAGCTACTGAAGAAGATCTGTTGGATGCGTTGCAAAAGGCTTCGTGCCAAAATATCCTGCTGCGAGCCGAAAAAGGAATCGAAACAATGATCGGGGAGGGGGGGCTAAAGTTGTCCGGTGGTGAAAAACAAAGACTTTCCATTGCCAGGGCTCTATTAAGAAGACCTAACCTGCTGATATTTGACGAAGCCACTTCAGCCCTGGATTCCATAACAGAGGAAGAGATCAATAAAACTATACGTAGTGTGTCATCCCTGAATGACCAGATCACTATTTTAATTGCCCACCGGCTTTCTACCATCATGCATGCGGACCGGATCTATGTACTGGAAAGAGGAGTTGTTATAGAAACAGGTACTCATGACTCTTTATTGGGAGAAAAAGGTCTTTATTATGCCATGTGGAGGCAGCAGATCGGCGAACGCAAATCTGTCCAAACTGTTGTTGCCAGGGCTTAACTATTTAAAAAATCATAACTGCAGGAAGAGTATTCACCGGAATGGCATAATGGCTGTACGGAATTGCCATTCTGTTTCCATTAGGTTCCTATGGGGTTTGCATAGCTTTTGAACGGCTTTAGAACGGCTTTACCCCGTGCTAACTCCGTACATACTCCATACAAACTCCCTACTTACTGCGTGAATTCTCCATAGTAAACCAATGGTAAAGCATTGTGTGAACGATAGAAAACAGCCAAAATCCTGAATCTATTGCCCAATGAACTTTAAAATCCCTTGATGTCTCTTTCGCCGGATTTGAGTTTGACCAATGTTAGAAACCTAAAGATGGATAGTGATAAGAATCAGCAGGGGCAATTACCTTAAGGTCCCTTTCTTCCTATTACCTTTGCTGCCCTATGGCCAAATTTGAACACGATAGCATAAAGCCTTTTTCAGAAGAAGGAGAGAAGAAGCAACAGGTGAGTGAAATGTTTGACAAGATTGCCTCCCGTTACGATTTTATGAACCGCTTCCTGAGTGCGGGTACAGATGTGAGTTGGAGAAGAAAAGCTATCAATAGCATGAAAGAAGATAAGCCCCAGGTGATATTGGATATTGCTACCGGCACCGGCGATATGGCAATAATGGCAGCCCGGATGTTGAAACCTTCGAAAATTGTCGGTATTGACATATCAGAGGGAATGTTGGAGTTTGGGCGACAAAAAGTTGAAAAACAAGGTCTTAATTCAATAATAGAACTGCAGAAAGGGGATGGCGAAACAATAAATTTTCCTGCTAATACGTTTGATGCGGGGATGGTGGCATTTGGTGTGAGGAATTTTGAGCACCTGGAGCAAGGAATGAGAGATATTAACAGGGTATTGAAGCCCGGTGCCAGGTTGGTGGTGCTTGAATTCAGTAAACCAAAAATTCCGGGACTAAGAAACCTGTACAACCTGTACATGGGAGTAATAGCACCGCAGATAGCAAAATGGTTTAGGCAGAATAAACAGGCGTACCAATATTTAAATAAATCAGCGAAAGCCTTTCCGGACAGGCAAAAATTTATTGAAGTATTAAATAAAACGGGTTATACGGATACCTCGTTTAAACCCCTCAGTTTAGGAATATGTTGCATTTACAGTGGTCGAAAGGCAAAAAGCTGAATTATCTCTTCTTAGTTTGTATTCTTTTCGTTTCCATTAGTTCTATTGCACAGAAAGAAATTTACATGGAGGACCATGATATCAAACCTTATTATTTTGGTATCTCCCTCGGTGTAGACAGAACGAAGTTTCATACTGAACTCGATAAAGAGTTCCTTGCACAGGATAGTATTTTTACTGCTGAACCTACAAATACCTCGGGATTTAACCTGGGTCTTTCTGCCACAGCACGTTTATCACCCCGCTTTGAAGTTCGTTTTAACCCTCAATTAGTGTTTTTGGAAAGAGATATCCTTTATCATTTGAAATACCAGGACCTGGATAATGGACTGAATGTTACCAAGAAGGTTGAATCGGTGATCACTACATTTCCTTTACACATCAAATTTTTATCAGATCGGATTGGGAATTTCAGGGTTTATATGCTCGCAGGAGGTAAGATTGATTTAGACCTTGCATCTAATGCCCAGGCACGAAAAGCGGATGATATGATAAAAATCGGCCGTTCAGATTATGGAGTAGAAGGCGGTATCGGTTTTAATTTCTATCACCAAAGCTTTATTCTCTCTCCTGAAATTAAGTTTTCTAATGGCTTGAATAACCTGCACATAAAGAATGACAAATTAAATTATTCAAGGGTTCTTGACGGAATCAAATCCAGGATGATCATGTTTACTATTCACCTGGAAGGTTAATCTCGCATATTCCACTTTCAATTGTGATTTTCTGTTTTGTAAAAGAGATCAGCGGGCATTAGGAAGCATCATTATTGAATTATTAAGTAGCTAACAATTATTGTGTTTAAGTGCCTTCAACACTGCTTTCAATTGTTATTTTTGCAAAATGCTTGAAATCAGTAGCCGTGGGCAGCAGATGCCACCATCACCAATCAGAAAATTAGTTCCTTACGCAGAAGCTGCGAAAAAAAAGGGTATAAAAGTTTACCACCTGAATATTGGTCAACCTGATATAGAAACTCCTCCTGCTATCCTGGATGCTGTAAGAAAAACCGAGATACGTGTGCTTGAATATAGCCACAGTGCAGGCAATGAAAGCTATCGCAAAAAACTTGTCAGTTACTATAAATCTGTAGGTATAGAGGTCACTAAAGACCAGATACTGATAACTACGGGTGGCTCAGAGGCGATAATGTTTGGATTTTTTGTCTGCCTCAATCCCGGGGATGAAGTCATTATACCGGAGCCATATTATGCAAATTATAACGGGTTTGCTGTTGCGGCAGGTGTGAAGGTGGTACCGATAACTTCTCGTATTGAGAACGGATTTGCATTACCGGCGATACATGATTTCGAAAAGTCGATTACTCCACGTACGAAGGCGATAATTATTTGTAGTCCTAATAATCCCACAGGGTATATATATAGCCGGCAAGAGATGGAAGATTTGAAGGCTATTTGCCTGAAACATAATTTATATCTTTTTTCAGATGAAGCGTACAGGGAGTTTACTTATTCAGGGGAATATGTGAGTGCTATGCACCTGGAGGGAATGGATGAAAATGTGGTGATAATGGATACCATAAGCAAGAGGTATAGTGCTTGCGGTGCTCGCCTGGGTGCCTTTGTTACAAAGAATAAAATGGTTTATGATGCTGCTATGAAGTTTGCCCAGGCAAGATTAAGTCCACCCGGCCTGGCACAGATCATGGGAGAGGCAGCTGTTGATCTGCCGCGTTCTTATTTTCAAAAACCAAAAGCAGAATACGTTGCCAGGAGAGATCTTCTTGTGCGCCGATTAAATGCTATTCCCGGCGTATTTTGTCCTAACCCGGGAGGTGCTTTTTATGCTATGGCAAAAATGCCTATAGATGATTCAGATAAATTCTGCCAGTGGTTACTAGAGTCCTTTTCTTACCAGGATAAAACAGTTATGCTTGCACCTGCAACAGGGTTCTATGGTACCCCCGGTTTGGGAAAGCAGGAAGTAAGGTTAGCTTATGTATTGAACTTAAAAGATCTTGCAGAAGCGATGACTTGCCTGGAAAAAGCTCTGGAGCAATATCCCGGTAAAA
>JBLNAY010000050.1:0-6198 GCA_050259715.1 Candidatus Dadabacteria bacterium | reverse complement strand
AGAATAGATATCATTTTTACCCATTTCTCTTTCATCAGCTATATACTCTTTTGAGCGGCAGGGTGGTCACCGGTGCCACTATGAGCGGAAATTTCTCTACCACCACGCTACTGGGATCCAGGCCAAAACCTCTTTCTTCTGAAAGGGAGATTTCTTTCAGCCAGAAATGAAGCTTCATTATCATCCTTTGACCAAAGGGTAATTCATTGTCATGGCTTAAATACTTCTCCATTACCACAAACTGGAAGTCACCGGTCACATTATGTTTACCAAGAGACTCATACCTGCTGGAAACATTTACCTCCCTGTTTTTAACCAGGTCTTCCACCACCTTGCGGAACAACAGGTCAATGCGGGGCTGAATGCGGAATCCTAATTTAAATTCCACCCGGATAATATCGTTGGGTATAATGTGCAAAACACTGTATTCGGTGGTATAAGGATCATCCTGGGTATCTACATGAATAAACCAATAGATATCAGCTCTTTTAGGCTTGCGGTTCAGGATGGAGTACATGATCTTGTGCTCAATTTCACCGGGATTGTCGGCACTGGTCAGATACACCAGGTGAGTAGCGTATTTGGGAACAGAACGGTCGTTGCTTAACTCCTGTATCTTAGAAATGTAATGTTCCATCCGCACAAATTCTATATAACGGTTCTTTATTTTCCTTGCCTTAAACCAGTCATACATTACGAAGAATAGCAGTCCCCCTACAATAGTAGTGACGTATCCGCCGTGGGGGAACTTGTCAAGGTTGGCATAAAAGAAGCTAAGCTCTATGGTGAAATAAACAGCGAGGTAAAGGAAAATCAATGCCGGCTTTTTCCTTCGTAACACGAGGTAATTGGCAAAGAGTATGGAAGTGGCAATCATCGTTACGGTGATGGCTAACCCGTAAGCGCCTTCCATGTTGGAAGCTTTCCTGAAGTACAACACAATGCCGATGCACCCGGCATAGAGCAAGAGATTAGTAGCCGGAACGTATAATTGTCCCTTCGTTTCGGTGGGGTAATTGATTTTTAATTTTGGAAACAGATTTAGCCGCATGGCTTCGCTCACCAGGGTGAAAGAACCGGAAATCAAAGCCTGGCTGGCGATGATAGTGGCGGCAGTGGCAATGGCTATTCCGAAGTAGAGAAACCACCGGGGCATCAGTCCATAGAAAGAATTGAAACCCGCTTCAATCATCCCGGCGCTTACCATTTGTCCTTTGTGATTCATTAATAACCATGCACCCTGGCCGAGGTAATTGATGATTAGGCAGGTCTTTACAAAAACCCATGAATAGCGGATATTCCACTTGCCACAGTGCCCGAGGTCTGAATAAAGCGCTTCCGCACCCGTGGTACAAAGAAATACGCCACCTAAGATGTAGAAGCCACTGGGGTAAGCAATTAAAAGTTTAATGCCGTACCAGGGATTAAAAGCCCGGAAGATGGTAAAGTCATGTACCATTTGCACCATCCCCAGGGTGGCGAGCATGGTAAACCACACCGTCATTACCGGCCCGAAGGAGCGCCCGATGAAGGCAGTACCAAATTGCTGAACAAAAAACAAAACCGATAATATCCCTATTACGATTCCAACCACTGTCCATTGGGTTATATAATGGAGGGCCGGCACTTGTTTCAGACCTTCAATGGCGGAGGTAACAGAGATGGGTGGAGTAATCATACCATCTGCCAACAGGGCGGCGCCTCCAAACATGGCGGGAATCACCAACCACTTCCTGCGTCTTCTCACGAGTGCGTATAGCGAGAAAATGCCGCCTTCGCCCCTGTTATCTGCCTGCAGGGTGAGGATTACATACTTTACAGTTGTTTGCAGGGTAAGCGTCCAGATAATAAGCGACAAAGAGCCGATTATCAATTGTTCTGTTATCACTTTGCCGCTAATGATGGCATTTAAAACATAGAGAGGGGAGGTTCCGATGTCTCCGAAAATAATTCCGAGAGCAATCAATAACCCGGCTACACTTACCCGCTTGTGTGCTGACATCCCGAAAAATTAAGTTTCAAATGTAGAAGCAGGCTGGCGCCGATGAAGTGGCGGAAGGAAAATCCTTATAAAATCTTTATACTGTTTTGAAAGCTCATAAAGAACTGCTGCGCGCACTGATTAAATTTGTTGAAGGGTTTCGATATGAATAAAGTTCTGTTCAGTACTATTCAGAAATCAAAACAATACCTGGTGAGCATCGGGTTGGTCATCAGTGTTGCTGCCGTATGTTTTGTCTTTAAGGGTTATATGGGCTACAGGGTGGCGGCTTTGGTGCTGCTGTTAACTGTGTCGTTGCTCGCCATAACTTTTGACATTCTGCCTGTTCTTATTTCAGCAGCATTAAGTGCTTTTATCTGGGATTTCTTTTTTATACCACCGCATTTTAAAATTATTGTAGATACAACGGAAGACACTATTCTTCTTGTAATGTATTTTATCATAGCCATTGTCAGCGGTGTGTTAACCTATAAAATCAGGCAGATAGAAAAAGAGGCCCGGTTGAAAGAAGAGAAAGCCAATAGTGTGAAGTTGTATAATACCATTCTTAATTCACTCTCCCATGAATTAAGGACACCCATTGCCGCCATTTTGGGTGCTACGGATAACCTGCAAACAAACCCCTACCTGACCAAAGAAGACCAGGAACAGTTAATTGCTGAAATTTCCAAAGCATCCGTACGCCTCAACCAACAGGTGGAGAACCTGTTGAACATCTCCCGGTTGCAGTCGGGGCACATTCAACCAAAATACGATTGGGTGGACGTTGGTGAATTGATTTATCAAACGGTAAAGTCAGTAGAAGAAAACAACCCGGGGAGAAAAATAAAAATCAGCATCCCGCCCGGCTTGCCTCTATGTAGTTCAGATAAAGGCATGTTGGAGCAGATCATTTATAATTTGTTGAACAATGCAGCAATACATACACCTGCAGAATGCAGAATTGATATTGCGGCAGCTTGTCATGCTGACGTACTGGAAATAATCATTGAAGATAGTGGCAAGGGTTTTAGCCACGATGCCGGAGATGTCTTTAACAAGTTTTCAAGAAGCAACAAGAGCAGCACTTCGAGATCAGGTTTGGGACTTTCGATAGTGAACGGTTTTACAGAAGCATTGAAGGGAAGTGTGGAATTAAGCAGGTCGCAATTTGGAGGTGCAAGATTTATCCTCTCCCTGCCCGTTAAAACAACAGAATTACAGTCTATAGAAGCATGAACAAAGCAGAGATACTGGTAATAGATGATGAGCCGCAGATACGCAAGCTCCTGGAGATCACCTTGCACAGCAATGGTTACTTGTCAAAGTGCGCTGCATCAGCCAGGGAAGGTTTGATAATGGCAGAAAACCACCCGCCTGAATTGATTTTATTAGACCTGGGGCTGCCGGATGACAGCGGGCATAATGTGCTGAAGAAGTTGCGACGTTGGTATACCAACCCGATCATCATCCTTTCGGTTCAGAAGAGTGAAGAAGATATTATCAAAGCGCTGGATAATGGAGCTAACGACTACCTGTCGAAACCTTTTCGAACGGGTGAGCTGCTGGCGCGGATCCGGTCTGCCTTACGTTCTATTAACACGGACGAAGGAGCAACAGCTTTCCATTTCAAAGACTTAAAAGTTGACCTGGGCACAAGGTCGGTGTGGAAGAAAGATCAGTTAGTGAGACTGACCGCAACGGAATATAATTTACTGGCGCTGCTCGTGCTTAATGAAGGGAAAGTGTTGACACATCAATACCTGTTAAGGGCCATTTGGGGGCCCGGGTATATCAGCCAGTCTCAATACCTGAGGGTATTCATAGCACAGATAAGGAAGAAGATTGAAGATGATCCGAACCAGCCGGAGTATTTATTAACCGAATCGGGAGTGGGGTACAGGTTTGTAAGTTTGATTTGATGGTTGTCCTGGAAACTACATGTTACAGTAGCAAGGTTGAAAATTTAAAATTCCGGCTGATACCAGGGAGCATAAAAGTGAAATAATGACATCAACACCAAAAAACGAAAACGAGAGGGAAGTGGTTTCGTTTACTTCTTCCAAAGAATGGAGAAAATGGATTGCAGAGAACCATGCTAAATCAACCGGAGTTTGGCTGCGGTTCTTTAAAAAAGATTCAGGCGAAAAAACCGTTACATATGCTGAAGCGCTTGAAGAAGCGTTGTGTTATGGCTGGATTGACGGGCAGGTGAACAAGTATGATGCTAAATCTTACATTCAAAAATTTACACCACGAAAAGCAAGAAGTACCTGGTCAAAAAGAAATACCGAAATAGCGGAACGCCTCATCCGGGAAGGCAAAATGAAAAAAGCGGGGTTGCAACAGGTGGAACTGGCCAAAGCCGATGGTCGCTGGGAACAAGCGTATGATTCGCCAAAAAATATGAAAGTGCCGGAAGATTTTCTACAACAGCTTTCAAAGAATAAAAAAGCAAAAACTTTTTTTGACGGGTTAAACAAGGCAAACCAATATGCCATCGCATGGCGGTTGCAAACGGCGAAGAAACCCGAGACCAGGGAAAAAAGATTAAAGGAAATCCTGCAAATGATGAGCGAAGGGAAAAAATTTCATTAAGGCTGAAATCCTAACTACGATTGGTTTAGGCAACTTCCGGAAGTCATGTTTTGCTGGCTGCAACTGGCTGACAAGAGAAAGTTGATGTACGCAGTGCAACCTGCAGGTTCACTGGAAGAGTTCTTTAAAGTAATGAATAATCTGAAGAAACCTCCTACAGAAGAAGAGGTAAAAAAGATGCACCTGGACCATGGAATGAAACTGGTTGTTAACTGCCTTGAATGGTTGTAGAACGTGAGGAGTGCATAGTAAAAACATGCATTAGTTTGGGACGCAATTATTTTTCAATTTCTCCGTTTTAAGGCACAATGAGAATCTTTACTATTTTTCTTCTACTGGTTCCTTCATTGCTGTTTAGCCAGGGTAAACCCTTTGAGATCTTCGGCTCCATCACAGGAGAGTACCATAGTAAGATGTACTTATTCTTCGACGCTAATTTCAGGCAAAGGGACAGCCTCAGCTCAGAAATAAAGGATGGTAAATTCTATTTTAAAGGCACCGTCTCTATGCCGGTGCTGGCAAGAATAAGCCTGGATGATCAAAATTCTTTTATTGCTGATTTCTATATCGATCATAACAAAACATATGTTTCCTGTACTAATAAAATAAAGACGTACAAAAATGCCCAAAACACCTTCGACAGCATGAACCTGTTGCAGATAGTTGCTGTTAAAGGATCCCGCATGGAAGACCTGAAATTGCATTTCACAAAAGCATTGATTGAATCCAATAAGACTAACGAAACAGGTGAGGAAAAGAAAGAAAATTATTATCAAAAATTATTAGCTTTTGTGAAGGAACATCCTGAAAGCAGGTTGAGTCCTTACCTGGTGAGCAATGCAACGGATCTTCATTTCCAACAGGTGAAGAAATTAAGTAACTTATATGACCCGTTGCTGAATGATACTTACGAGGGGAATAATGTCTCTAAACTGCTCAAAAGATTAGATCGGTCGAAAAGAAGCCTCCCGGGAATAGTGTTCCATGATTTTGATTTAAAAGACAGCAGCGGGCACCAGGTAAACACAAAGCAATTACACGGGAAAGCTACCTTACTGGTATTCTGGGCTTCCTGGTGCGGGCCATGCAGGGCAGAGCACCCTGAACTCAACAAATTATACGAAAAATATAAATCGAAGGGGCTGGAAATGGTAGGCATATCAATAGATGAAGACAGTGGCAGGTGGGTTAAAGCTATTGTTGCGGACAGGTTACAATGGCCACAGCTTTCAGATCTTCAAAAACCTTCTGTAATCGGTGATTATTATGGCCTCGTTGCCACTACGGAAGGTATACCTTTTAATGTGCTGCTGGACAAAGATGGAAAAATCGTTGATAAGAAAATCCGTATAAGTGATTTGGAAAAGCTCCTGGAGAAACTGCTGTAAATCCGGGATGAAAAAACCCTAGATGAGCGAAGGAAAAAAATTTCATTAAGGCTAACCGTAGAATCCCCTCGAACACAGGAAAAGTTTCTGATGTTGAAGTTCGAGTACAGTGCGGGAAATAAAATTCATTTTACCCCGGAAAGCCTATACATTAGCCTATGGAGTACACTTCTGATTATTCGGTTAATTACCCGGGTAATAAACCTTCTGATAATAACAAGACCATCGTTG
>JBLNAY010000049.1:0-23882 GCA_050259715.1 Candidatus Dadabacteria bacterium | reverse complement strand
TATATAAGCTGGTGATATTGGCCGGTAAAACATAATTTATACTTATCGGATTGAACTCATGTGATTTGGTAAGTGATTCTTTCCAGGAATAACCCAGATCCGAACGGAAAGAAGTCATTGTATAAAGTTTGAACCTGTTCAATAATTCATAAGACAATGACAGGTTGCTCCGTGGTACATAACCACTCCTCGTATTAAGGTTGTAAAATGGTACAAGGAAGCGTGGTACCCCGATTTTCAATTCACCCCCTGCCCGATATGTGGTAAAACCCTGGTAGGTGCCTCCAAAAGATGCTTCCGTACCAGCATAGATCCTGAAGTCCAGTTGCTCACCTGCATGGAAGGCATTCCTGTGGTGAAATCCGAATGACACTGTCGATCCGTTCATGTTATTCGATTTGTTATTTGCACCCACTTCAGCTCTTATGGACTTTGAAGGGAAGGGCGTCAGGTAGTAGTATACATTCAATTTAGGAGAATCAACATCAGCTCTTTCAAAGCGGTTCTTTACAAACTTGAATACATTCAGGTTAATTAACCGGCTCAGACTCTTATTATGATCACTGCGACTATACCAATCCCCCGGATCAAAGAGCATTATCCGTCGGAATAATTTTGGTTTGTATTTATTCTTTTCGTCAATAACATAATATCCTTCGAAGAATTTAGCATGAGATTTAACAGTATCCACCTGTGCGGTGTTCAGGCTATAATCACTATAGATGTATACATCATTAATCTTGAATGGTTCTCTCGCAATGGCGGGAGTTGCAGGTTTAACCTGTACCCGCATATCCACCAGGTGATTACCGATGGTGCTGTCTACCTGTATGATCAGCAGGTCGGGATTAAAATAATAATATCCAATTTCCTTTAGGTAAGCATCTATGCGATCTCTTTCTCCCTTGATTACATCGAGGTCATAAGGCTTCCCTTTTAATAACAATGTCTTAGATGATGCTTCTATTATCTTCTGTGACAGCTCACTGCTATCTGTTGGAAATTGAACACTGTTGATCTTATACTGGCTACCTGCTTCTGCATTATAACGTGCATTTGCTCTCCTTCGACGTACAATCGTATCTCCTACAACAACAGCATTAAAGAATCCCTTATTCTGTAAATAATTCTGCAGGATGTCTGTATTCGCTTTCAGATCCACCTGGCTAAGGAGCACAGGAGGCTGACCCCAGCGACTCCGAAGTTTTCCAAAAAATGAGTTCTCCTTTTTTGCAGAAAACATATTCCATATCATCAGCTTGAAAGGGATGCCAAGGAACTTTGAATTCGGCTTAGGCCTGGTCATGTTCTGAAGATCTTCTCGGAAAACTTTCTTCTGTCGAATAGTGATATCTGAAGCATGTAAAACAACATTTGCACCGGTATAAAGGGCATCATTTTTTGGGATGTTCTTCGTTGTGCTGCAGGCAGCAAATAAAACACTGGTAAGTATAAATAGATATCCCGTTCTTCCGATCATTGTTGTGGTGGATTTTGTTTTTTCTGATCTACATCTCTTGTTCCGTTCACTACTTTTTTATTCCTATGCAATATTTCTGCAAACTTGTCATAGTCCAGGGTGATGATAAAGTTTAATCCTGTTTCTATAATGTATCCGTCAACCACAGCGTAATAATCATTCTTACGATATAAGCGTAACAGGTACTTGCCATCCCTGCTAAGCTGGTAATTAATAGCAATGTTCCCTGCAATATTGTTTGATTGTTGATTTGTTTGTTGAGGACCTTCCAGCTCAAAATTACTACCTACAGTAATGGTTAACCTGTCGTTCAATAATCTCTTACTTAAACCCACATTCAAATCTGTCCGGTTCCTCAACTGGCCAGTGGTATAATCATCTGTAGATGCCACATCAAACGTGAGATCTACTCCATCAATCAGCCCTTCTGCAAGTTTATTCAATTGCTCTGTAAGTAACTTACTAACGCTTTGCCGTGCGAAGCTAGCCGCATTAAATCCACCTGCACTTGACTGCAATGGGTTTTCACCCACAAACCTGTTAAGCAGTAAGAGAGAAAATACCTGTTTATTTAACTCTGATGGTTCCTGGCGCAGCTGTGTTAGCCGTGTATCTACATTGGTAATAATATCGGGAGAAACATTGTAATTCTTGTCAGTCGGCAAAACAATATCAAAAGCTACATCCGGTTTCATCAACTCTCCTCCTAATTTGAGAATAACCTGGAATGGTAGTTTCTGCAGGTAAGTGTTACGAATAGCTTGCGTGGGTGCTGATATATAATTTGCTACCAGGTCGAGGGGAGATGTATTGGCTACATAGATGGCGGTAACATTTAGTTGTGCAGCCGTGGGCTCGCCCAACCAGGTTATCTTACTGCCTTTCTGAATTTCAAATCTCCTCTGTATAAAATTGTAGTTGATCTGGTATGCACCCTGTTCAATTTCATAAGTACCTGTAAGTGTTGTTTTTCCACTTGGATCAATCCCGGCGGAGAATAGTGCTGAACCCTGGAGATTGACAAAGTCGCCATTGGCTTCGTCAATCACAATGCTGAATTTCGCTTGCTTCTGTATTTCAATGTTGGCAGCGACATCATATCCCACGAGACTTGAAACATTAAGGGAATCATATGGCGCCAGGTACACTGAGTCATTTTCCGGCTCTTTAAGGTTCACGAATTCAACTATTCCTTTCCTCGATACAATACCCGGGTTCTGTTGCGGAACTACCCAGGTGAAATCAGTTCCATCTACAATGGTAACAGATCCGTCTATAACAGGTGCCTGTTCTGTACCACTGATCCTCATGCTGGTGGTAATGTACATCTGTCCATAATACAGGCTGTTCTGTCTTTTAGTTGTATTAATTACACGGAAATTGGTTGCATCTACATCCAGATCAAATTCATAATTGATCAAATTGGAAGTGAGAACTTCTCCATTAAGGACTAATGCATGATTAGAGGAATCCCGGATGGTAAATTCATTAAACTTTAATCCATCCCTGGTTACACTTAACGATTCGCCATCTATCATGAGAGGTCCTCCAAGAGCAACTGTACTAATGGATGCTTTATCAAAGTTGATCTTCCCCGAGAAGTTCGGATTACTGGTGCTACCGGAAAGTTTAATGTTGCCGGTGATTCTTCCATCTGCAGATGTTACAAAGTCTTTAAGGGCTCCCTCAATTGATTTCAACTGTAGTTGCCTGATATTTACATCAAGGTTCATGGCTATATCACTGGTGCCTTCTGGTGCCAATGTGCCAATAAGCTGAACATCATTTCCTTTTCCTGTAATCGTTGCATTCACCTGGTAACCATTTCCTACAGTGCTCGCAATAAGGTTTACGTTTCCTACCGTGTCCTGTCTGAATGTGAGATCAGTTATAGTGAGGTTGCTGGTAAACAACGGTTGTTTCTTAAGGTCTTTAAAAGTTACTGTACCATTAGTAACTCCATCAACTAAAAGGGAATCTGATTTGATAAATCCTGTAACTGTCGAAATCCTGAAGTTGCTGAATGTAACCTGTAACGGTGGGATACCGGAAGTGCCAAGACTTTGAAGGGTTACTTGTTGATTGCCTTTTATTAAAGTGAAATGATTAGCTACAATAGAGTTGGGTGAAATAGTTATCGAGTTGTCGGGCGACACTGACCACTTTTCATAGTTCAATAATAAACTGTCCGGAGAAAGGTGTATCACGTAAGTGCCTGAAGCAGGTTGAGTAAGATTGCCTGCTACCACATATTTATTTTTTGCATTCTTGTCGTCAATGCCTGCTTTAAAATCTATATTGTTATGTAATGCAGTAGCATACAACCTCACATTGTTAACGTCAAAGCTGTTACCGCTCTTTAAATGTCCTACAGTCGCTGCCGCATGCATTCCGGCAGCGTCCGTGTTTACATTAATGGTTGTGTTCTTCAGCTCATTATCCTGGTACAACAGGTAAGGTGCTGTAATCAATGCCGACAATCCTTGTCCTGAAGCAAGGCTGCCTTGCGCATGTATATTGTCTGCTTTTTTTAAATCCGGAATAAAGGATGAAAGAACAGGTGTATATACCACATCAGCAGTAAAATGAATATTGTATGGTTTAACAGAAGCTGATGGTTTTATGTCAGCTACACTGAAGTAAGGACGGATATTATCCTGTATTATATTTCCGAGGTCGGTAATGCGATATTGACCTGTGATTAGTGCATTAGCTATATCACTTCTCAACCTTATATACTGACCAGTGTCGGAATGGTCGGCAAGCAACTCAAGGCTGTCCAACGGTAACCTGTTACCTCTTGAAATAAATAGTGCTCTTGTAACCAGGATATTAGCATCGAGGTAATTGGGATTGATATTCGCAACAGTCGCATCAACTTTCCCCCTGAAGAACAATGGCTCCGTAGTGAAGTGCAGTGCCTTCAATTTAATGCTGTCTACCATCCCGTTTACTTTGAAGTGTGGATGGTCGCCATAGTTTCCACTTGCTACAAGATTGACATCAATATTCGGATCATTTATATTGGTCTTTACATTGAAAGCTGTTCCCTTTAAAGTGCCACTGAGTCTTACATCATGGTATTGATAATTATTAAATCCACCGCTACTAATTGTACCTGCGAACCTGGTATTAATGCTGTTAGGAGTAAATCCCCTGCCATTAAAACTCATGTTCGCAGTGAAGGTGCCTATTTGGCCTTGCTGGCGTAGGATCCTCCCTAATTGAAGGCCGCGCGTTCTCACTGACGCATTGTAGCTTGCACCGGTGGGACTCATTATATTGGCAAAGCTCCCGTCAACAGCAATAAAACCAGAAGAGGAGTTGATATTCAGATTGGTATTGAACCTTCCTGCATTGCCTGCTATAGTGCCGACGACATCAAAGGTCTCCGGCAGATTTACCTGTTTGTTTGAAAGTCTCTGCCCGGTTAAGGAGGCAATATCACTCTGGCTGGTGTGAAGATTATAAATCGTCATTCGCCCGCCGGCAGTATTGGGATCCATTAAGCCTGAAAGAGTACCTGATGCATTAATATGAGTATCCCTGAAGCCATCAAATTGCAGGCTTTTTAAGTTTAGTTTATTAACCGTACCGTTTCCTACCAGGTTGATGGTCCAGATATCCGAAGGATTAGAAAATGCCGGTCGTGAACGCAACTGCGGGGCAAAGGCCAATATATCTTTTACCTGCACACGGCTGTTCAATATATTAAAGTCAAATATGACGGACTTGATATCTTTTTGGAAAGCCTCTATTGAGGGGTATTCAAATGCAATACTTTTCCTGATCTCTGTGCCTGGTGTTTTTATGTACAGGTTTTTGAAGTACATCTGTTTAGTCGCATAAAGGAAATCAGTTTGAAGGTTGTTGAGAATTAAGCCACTCTTTTCCCTGAAAGAAGCACTTTTCACCAGTCCGGTTACAGAATCAGTAGCCAGAACCATCCGGTCAACATTCAGGTTCACTGCCCTCGCATCGATGTGGGAATAGTCCAGGCCATACGTCAACTTTGGCTGGTTGTCATCATTGTAAATGATCGTGTTGTTGGTAAGCCTCACCCTGTCCGACCGCAGATCCCATCCGGCTTGTACTTCAGCCTTCACTACTTCTTTTACTTCCTGTTTTGTTACTTCCGCTAATTGTTTTTTACCGAAATGAATATTTACTGTTGAATTACCCAGGTCTAATTCGTCCAGGTATAAACGGTTGTGTTGTATATCGAGCATCTTTCCATCCAGCTTCACTGTCCCGAAATTGAAGCTTGAATAGAGAGCAGATACATCATTATCGTATTTTACCGACACCTTACTCAGGTCTACTGTCCCAAAGTTCAGGCTACCCTTACCAGGCGTAGCTGCTTCTGCTACGTGCTCTGCCATCGGCTTCGGCTCTATCAAAGGTTTCATTTGCTTGATCCTGGCCTGTGTATTTCGTGCTATCAATGTTGGAAAAGAATAACGTTGACCGTAAGGATCCAGTGTATCAATAGTGGAGGTGAGATAGCCTATATGAGCAAACATATCGCTACCGGTAATCACGTCTGTAAACGTCAGGTTCACATTGTCTAAGGTTACATCACTGACATCCAGCTTCAAAGGCTTTGATTTAGCAGTGTCAGGGCTCTTAGCTTTTTCAGTTGCAAACGCATCCACCACGAACTGGTAGTTAAAGACTGTATCAGGTAAAATGCGTTTAACTTTTGCTGTCACATTCTGAAACTCCAGCTCCTTTACTTCTACTTCATTATTGAAAAACTTAAAAATATTCAGGTGTGCTTTAATGTTACCACCTGCTACTAAAGTATCCTTCGTCTTGTCTTCTATGTATATGTCATGGAGATTTATGTTGCCGGCAAGGTCAAAACCAATTCGATCAATACGCACCTTGGTTTGCAGCTTCTTTTCCAGGTAAACCTGTACTCTTCCCGTCAGGAAGCGCTGCACGGGAGGTGTGAGTATCAGTAAAAAGATCAGTACAATAAAGAGAAAAACATACAAGATCACCCTAAGCGTTATCCTGGCTGCTTTACGAAGGCGGTTTACTTGAGGTTTCTCGGTTTGCATTCGGGGTGTTTAGATGGCGTGGTATTGTTGGCAAATAACAGGCCTCGGTTATTTGGCGGTAATCAGGCAATAAACCATAGTAAAATTATTTGTTAGTTAGGTAAATCTTAGCTGCTGTAGAAGATTTTCTACATGAATTTAAGGACACCTATAAGAGATTCTTTAAACGTATGATCTGCACATATTGAATAAAATAGAAGCAAATAAAAGCCTCCTATTCCCCAAAATATCCTGTGGATCCCACATTCAGGCACGGTGGGCTTTTTCCCAGAGAACCGATTGGTTGTGATGGGCAAACCTGCCAAAGCCAAGATAGATAGTATAATTCATGAACACGAAATAATACGGCACCAGCAATGCCCTGAATTGAAATATGCGGCTGCTGAGAAAATAACCGGCAACCGCAGTTAAATAGAATGTCACCTGCAATATTAACAGGTAATCATAAATACTTACGGTGCTGTATAGGCTAAGAAGCAGGTTGGAAATAAACAACAATATTAAGAACAGCGGGCATGCTACCCATCTTAATACACGGTGAGAAAGGTAGATCAGGAATACCCTGGTATGTTTAAATGGATTCAATAATGCCTTTAATCTTACCAGCGCCTGGAAGCACCCGGCACTAATCCGCACCTTTCTTTTCTTTTCTTCTTTAAGGGTGACAGAGGAGGTTTCAATCACAAAGGCACGAGGTTCATATTTGACCAAATATCCTTTAAGACAAACGGCCGCTGATATAAAAAAATCATCCAGGATGGTTGTTTCATCCAGCGGTTCAAACAGGTGCGTTCTTATTGAAAACAATCCTCCGTCTGCTCCCACTATTGTATGAAAAGCCGAATCTACTCTCTTTAGCATAGATTCATATTCCCAGTAAAGTTGTTCTGCATTGCTTACCAGGGATCGCCGGTTTGAAGCCTTTATTTTCTTTTCACCCGACACCCCACCCACCTTTTCATCTCCATATTGCTGCATCAGCATTTGCAGGCTGTTTACATCAAGGATGGTGTTGGCATCAGAGAATACAACATACTCAGTTTTTACCAGCTGCATCGCGCTATTCAGTGCAGCCGATTTACCCATCCTATGATCTTTGTCCAGCAATTGTATCGATGAATATTTTTTGATTATCTCCGCAGTACTATCTGTTGATCCGTCATTGACGAAAAACAGGGAAAGTTTTCCGGGTGGGTAATTAAGTGCCAGGCAATTTTGAATCTTCCTTTCTATGAATCCTTCTTCATTATAAACAGGGACTATCAAGGTAACCGCAGGATAAAAATCGTGGACGCTGTTGTCTTTATGTTTTTGCAGTTTTGATATAAGCCAAAGAATGATAGCATAACCGAAATAGGTATAAACGAGTAGTATTAGACTTAGCCAGAATATTATTTCAATAATAACCATCAAAAGCAGGCCAATAAAAGCGGAAGATACAGTAGAAAATACAAGGCGCCGTTAACTGATTTTCATTCCTTACACTTATTTATTTCCATTCAGGGTAAGTATACAAGCTCCTGTCTCTATAAAATGAACGGATGGAAATAAAAGGGTGAGAAACTGTGAGTATGGAAAACCTTTGAGTCACCTAAGCATCCGGTACGCGCTTAATACGGAGTTGATACGCAGTTGATACGGAGTTGATACGCTGTTAACTTCGTATCAATTCCGTATCAACTCCGTATCAACTGCGTATCAACAGTATATGCGCTCCTATGTATAAGGGAGCGAGCGTCACCCGGATATTTAAAAAAATGCTGTCGCATCACCTGCTTTGCTCATAGCATTCATTTACATGAGCTATAAAGCTATATTTGTTAGAAAGCGGAAAAGATAATCAGCACTGCCTCCATATTATCACAACCCATTGAATACCTGAAAGGAGTGGGACCTTTAAAAGGAGACCTTCTTAAGAAAGAATTGGGCATTTTTACGGCCTCAGACCTTCTAAACCATTTTCCTTACCGGCATATCGATAAAACCAGGGTTACAAAAATTGCGGAGCTGACCGCTGCTACTGAGTATGCACAGGTGAAAGGAAAACTTTGGTACACCGAGACGGCAGGGTCCCACAGTTCTAAAAGGCTGGTAGCTTATCTGAAAGATGAAACAGGTGTCATAGAACTCACCTGGTTTAAAGGTTTAACCTGGGTGGAAAAGATGCTGAAGACCGATGAAGTGTACCTCGCCTTTGGGCGGATAAGCTTCTTCATGGACAAGCCGCAAATCATTCACCCCGAGCTGGAATTGGTGAGAGATATTCAGCAGCCCACTAAAAATTACCTTGAACCGATCTACTCCACCACCGAAAAGCTCAAGTCTAAAGGTCTTGGTGGGCGGCAGATAGCAAAACTGACTTCCTCCTTATTCCAGCTAATAAAAGAGAAAGATATTGAGGAGAACCTCCCGGCATCGCTGGTTAAGCAATTACAGCTTTTCCCACGATATGAAGCTTACCGCCAGATACACTTCCCAACGGCACCAGGGGCATATGAACAGGCGCTCCGGAGGCTGAAGTTTGAAGAGCTTTATATTTCGCAGCTCAGGCTTTCCCTGCTTAAGATGGAAAGACATCGGAAGTCAAAAGGGGTGGTGTTCAGCAAGGTCGGAGACCTGTTTAATACCTTTTACTCTCATCACCTGCCCTTCCAGCTTACAGGGGCTCAAAAGAGGGTAACGAAGGAGATAAGGATTGACACGGCAGGAGGTCACCAGATGAACCGTTTATTGCAGGGTGATGTGGGCAGCGGCAAAACCATTGTGGCGCTATTAGCCATGCTGCTGGCTGTTGACAATGATTACCAGTGCTGCATGATGGCTCCTACGGAAATCCTTTCTCAACAACATTACCGGAGTATCACCAAACTCTTATCGGGATTGCCGGTGGAGGTGAGGTTGTTAACCGGGTCTACCCCTGCAAAAGAGAAGAAGTTGATTCTCAAGGGACTTGCAGAAGGATTGATTCATATTGTTATAGGTACCCACGCCATAATAGAAGAGACAGTGCAATTTAAAAACATAGGGTTGGCAGTAGTTGATGAACAGCACCGCTTTGGAGTGGAACAAAGAGCAAAGCTTTGGAAGAAGGGAGATGTCCCTCCTCATGTGCTGGTGATGACAGCTACCCCCATTCCCCGTACACTGGCTATGACGGCATACGGTGACCTGGATTATAGTATTATGGATGAATTGCCTCCGGGAAGGCAACCCGTAACTACCGTGCACCGTTATGATGTAAACAGGTCAAAAGTTCTTGATTTTGTTCGCCAGGAAATAGATACCGGCCGGCAGGCTTATATTGTTTTCCCACTGATAGAGGAAAGTGATAAAGTGGATTATGAGAACCTGATGACCGGGTATGAAAATGTGAAAGCATTCTTCCCTGAACCTAAATATTGGATTAGCATGGTGCATGGAAGACAGCCTTCAGAACAAAAGGAAACGAACATGCAACGCTTTATCGCCGGCGACACTCAAATAATGGTAGGCACCACCGTTATTGAAGTGGGAGTGGACGTGCCGAATGCCAGTGTGATGGTTATAGAAAATGCGGAGAAGTTTGGACTATCCCAATTGCACCAATTGCGGGGAAGGGTAGGCCGGGGAGCGGAAAAAAGTTATTGCATCCTGCTAACATCCCCTGAAATCAGCAATGAAGGCCGCGAGCGGATAAAAACGATGGTAGCTACAAACAATGGTTTTGAAATTGCAGAGAAAGATTTAGAGCTTAGAGGACCCGGTGACATTGAAGGAACAAAACAAAGCGGAGTATTAAACTTTAAGCTGGCAAGTATAGTCAATGATAAGGCAATACTGGATGCAGCCAGGAAGCATGCAGAAGAAACCGTAGACAAAGACCCTGAACTTCAATCAGTAGAAAATGCACCAACCAGGAACTATTTACTGTCACTAAAGGGGAGAACCCCATGGAGTAGGATTTCTTAACACCAGGTTGAGCAATAATTATTTAGAATAATTGTTAACTTACTAAACAGATTGAAGATCAAACCTAAAATATTCCTACTACTATCCTGCCTTCTGGGAATTACTGCTTTCAGCCAGGATAATATACAATTCGTTGAAAACAAAGGTCAGTGGGATCCACAGGTTAAATACATGGGTAAAGTGACTGCCGGTGCTTTCTTTGTGCACAAGGACGGCTTTACCATTTTACAGCACAATGCTGCCGATTGGGATGAATTACATGATCTCAAGCACGAGGAATCAGCAGGAAAGAACCCACATGACAAGCCTTTCAATCTGCGTTCACATGCTTACAGGGTTAACTTCTTACATGCTAATGCGTCTCCAAAGATCATTGCTGATAAACCCTTAAGTACTTATGAGAATTACTTCTTAGGTAATGATCCGTCTAAATGGGCTTCCAACTGTAAGGTTTACCAGGGCATAACCATAAAAGATATTTATCCCAACGTGGATGCAAGGTATTATTCCGACAAGGGAACGATGAAGTATGACATAGTGGTAAATCCCGGTGCTCATCTTAGTGACATTGCTTTGAAATATGCCGGCGCTGATGATCTGCAGGTTAAAAGCAAGGAGCTGCGTATAAAAACATCTGTTGGTGAGATGAGGGAATTGGCACCTTACTCTTACCAGTACAGGGAGAATGGAAGGGCAGACGTGCCTGTGAAATATATGGTTAAAGGAAACGAAGTGCGTTTTGAAGCAAAAGATTATGATCCGAAATCAACCCTTATTATAGATCCATCCATTGTATTCTGTTCCTATACAGGCAGTTCTGCAGACAACTGGGGTTTTACGGCTACCTACGGACCGGATGGCAGCATGTATGGTGGCGGAATTGTGTTTGCGCAGGGTTTCCCTACCAGTGTAGGGGCATTTCAAACAAGTTTTGCAGGTGGTGGCGGTGGCTGGGGAGCTATTGACATTGGAGTGATGAAGCTAACACCTGATGGGAGTAACAGGGTATATGCCACTTATATTGGTGGATCGGGTAATGACATGCCTCAGAGTCTTATTGTAGATCAACAAGGTAATTTGATTATTGCAGGAAGAAGTAATTCAGGTAATTACCCAACTACCAATACAGTACCTAATAGTCCCGGTGGTGGATTTGATATTATAATTACTAAACTAAATGCAACCGGTACAGGCCTTATAGGCTCCATAAAAATGGGCGGTACTTCTGATGATGGTGCTAATATCACAGCGTATGGTGGAGGGCTTAATTCATTGCAGCAGAATTATGGTGATGAGGCCAGGAGTGAAGTGAACCTCGACGGAGCCGGTAATATTTATCTTTCTTCCTGTACAAACTCTTTGAATAATTTTCCTGTTACAGCAGGTGCTTTTCAAACTACAGCGGGCGGTGGTTACCAGGATGGTGTAGTAGTAAAGTTTAATCCGAATCTCAGCACCTTGTTATTCAGCAGCTTTATTGGTGGTAAAGGCAACGATGCAGCGTATGTATTATCTATAAATCCATTTACCGGTAATTTATATATAGCAGGAGGTACAGCAAGTAATGACCTTAAAGGCTCTACGGTTGGTACGGTAGGACCTACCAACAATGGTGCTATTGACGGGTTTATATCTATTGTAAGTCCTGACGGATCCACTATTCAAAAAACAACTTATATAGGCACAGCGGCGGATGACCAGATCTATGGATTACAATTTGACCTGAATGGGTTTCCTTATGTTATGGGCCAGACCAAGGGTACTTTCCCGGTGCAGAATGCCGCCTGGAGCCAGCCAAATGGTAAACAGTTTATTGTAAAGCTGCAACCGGACCTTTCTTCTGTTGTGTACTCAACCACCTTTGGTAAAGGAGCTGCCAGCCCGGACATTTCTCCGGTGGCATTTCTGGTTGACCGCTGTGAAAATGTATATATCTCCGGTTGGGGAGGAAATGCTGGTTATCCCAATGCCGGCACTGATGGACTTTCAGTAACACCTGATGCGTTTAAAACGACCACCGATGGTGGTGACTTTTACTTCTTTGTGTTAAAGAAAGATGCAACTGGGCAATTGTTTGGTAGTTTTTATGGCAAGAATGGTGGTTTCCCTGACCACGTAGATGGCGGTACCAGCCGCTTTGACAAGAATGGAGTGATCTATGAAGCAATTTGCGCCGATTGTAAGGGTAGTGGAGGAGGTTCTTTCCCAACGACAGCAGGTGCATGGGCTACCAACAATCCTTCACCCAACTGTAACCTGGCGATGCTTAAGATTAACCTTGACCTCTCCGGAGTTCATGGGAAGGTGCAAGCTTCCATTAATGGAGTTCCAAGGGACACTTCCGGTTGTGTGCCCCTGGCAGTAGATTTCAGGGATACCATACAAACAGCCACCGCTTACGAATGGCAATTTGGTGATGGTAGTCCGCAAATCAGGACAACCACTCCTTCAACAGCACATACATATAATTCTGCAGGTTTCTATACGGTGATGATGGTAGCCATTGATTCCAGTAAATGTTTCCCAAGGGATACTTCCTATACACATATACGTGTGAGCGACCTCAAAGCTTTTGTTGACTTTGACTATTTGAAACTTCAACCTTGTACCAGTTACAGTTATTCATTTTCGAATAAATCATTAGCACCGCCTTCAAGGCCATTTGGAAGTCAATCCTTTACCTGGGATTTTGGTGATGGTACAGCAAGGGTAACTGCAGGTAGCAACAATGTAACACATTCTTTCGCATCTCCCGGCACCTATAAGGTCAAGCTTTTCCTCCTGGATACTTCTTATTGTAATAGCCCTGATTCAGTAGTAAAGGATATCCGGGTCGCTTCTACAGTGAAAGCAGATTTTGATACTCCGCCACTAGGTTGCGCTCCTTATGATGCGGTGTTTACCAATAACTCACAGGGAGGAGCACAGTTTATATGGAACTTCGGTGATGGGAGCACTTCAACTGACAGGGATCCGACACACACTTATAATAACCCGGGAGCTTATGTTATTACTTTGGTGGCTATTGATTCGGCCACTTGTAATATCATAGACAGCTTCAGAATGGGCATAAATGTTTACGCTAAACCCACCGCAGATTTCGATGCCCAGCCACAGCCACCTGTACTGAATACTCCTATATCATTCACGAATCTCTCAAGTACAGACGCAATACGGTTTAAGTGGGAGTTTGGAGATGGAGATTCGCTGGTGACAACCTCAAGAATTTTGATTAAGCACGAGTATAATTCATCAGGTAATTATAATGCCTGCCTTACGGCGTATAACCAGGTAGGTTGTTCCGACAGGGTGTGTAAACAGGTAACAACAATAGTGGAGCCGGCAGTAGATGTTCCAACGGCATTTACCCCTTTGAGTGGTGATATCAACAGCAAGATCTTTGTGAAGGGTTATGCCATTGGTAAGATGAAGTTTACCATCTGGGCAAGATGGGGTGAGAAGGTCTTTGAAACCGATACAAAAGCAGTCGGGTGGGATGGAAGGTTTAAAGGCAAGTTGTTACCTATGGATGCTTATGCTTACACCCTTGACGTAGAATTTACTGATGGAAGCAAAGTGAGAAAGAAAGGGGATATTACATTAATAAGGTAGAAGACGAAAAACAGCAGTATGAAGTCAATAAATTTACTCATCATAGTTGCCTTGGTCACACTAGGGTTGCCTTCATTCAGCCAGGATCTTCACTTCTCTCAATTCTTTTATTCTCCATTGACAACCAATCCTGCCAACACAGGCTTTATTCCTGATGGAAACTACAGGCTTGGATTTAATTACAGGAACCAATGGTCTTCGGTAATGTCTGTTCCTTATAAGACCATGAGTGCCTTCGGAGATATTCAGCTCATGAGAGACCGGTTTGAGAATGGCTGGATAGGTCTTGGTGGCGTTGTTTTAAGAGATGTGGCCGGGAGTGGTAACCTTACCTCAACAAAGGTTTATGGCTCTGTAGCCTATCACCAGATGCTCGGTTATTCAAGCTTATTAAGCCTTGGATTCAATGTTGGGTATACCAATAAGCAAATTGACCTAACCAGTTTAAAGTTCCCGGACCAGTTTGATGGAAGATTCTTCGATAATAAGATCCCTACCAGCGTTATGCTCGACAAGAATAATATCGGGTACTTCGATATGCAAGTGGGAATGAACTATGCTTATTTCCCCAGCAATAATATCTACCTGAATGCCGGCTTTTCGGCTCACCATGTGAATCAGCCAAGAGAATCATTCTTCTCAGTTACATCCGATACCGTGAGCAACAAGATACCCATGAGGTTCATTGGATTTTTAAACGGAAGTTTTAAAATAGATGACCAGGTGATTATTAATCCCAATGTGTATTATACCCAACAATCGAACGTGTATGAAATAGTTGCCGGTGCCAATGCACATTACAATCTATCCGGTAATGGAGATTACCTGTTAATTGCCGGGCTATACTACCGTCATAAAGAAGCCATTATTCCATTGGTTGGTTTAGGTGTGAAGGACTATACATTCACCTTTACATACGATGCTACCATGTCTTCACTTAAGAATTATAATAATACCCGGGGTGCGTTTGAACTGGCTATTGTGAAACAGGGATTGTTTGACACATATAAGGGAGATCGCCATCAATCTCTTTGTCCAAGTTTCAGGCAATAAATGCCATCCCGCTATTCAGGTTAAAGCCTCGCTTATTCCACCTCAATATGCAGAGGATAGTATAATGTTCAGTTATAGAACTCACCAGAAGAGACTATGATATGGAAATTAAAAGGATATTTGGGTCAACTTTTACTGCTTGTGCAGGATAAATCTATGATGTAAAATGAGAAGGATAAGGATTGTTGTTGTAATAGTAGCCGTATTTTCATCTTTAGTAGTATTCAGCCAGGACTCCGTGGTTCACAGGGGGTTGAGAAAAGAAAATTTTTTTGTTGGTGGAAACTTCGGATTAACGTTTGGCCGCTACACGTTGATTAATGTATCACCACAGCTTGGCTACAGGTTTAATAAATATGTAGCAGCAGGTGTCGGACTGAACTTGTTGTATATAAGCGATAAAGAGAAGGATCTTTACGGAAACGATTACAGGAAGGTAGTACAGGGTGTAACCGGGATAAATTTATTTGGCAGGGTGTATCCTTTACAATACCTGATGTTCCAGGTGCAGCCGGAGGCAAATTATATCTTCGGTAAACAGATATTTTACCAGCCAACAAGGGAAACTTACAACCTGGATGCTGAAATAGTTCCCAGTCTCTTAATGGGTGGGGGCTTTGTGATGCCTTCTGAAAGAGCGTCTCTTATCATCAGCTTAATGTATGATGTCTTGCAGGATAAAAATTCACCTTATGGCACAAAGCCCGTTGTAAACGTAGGCTACAATTTTAACCTACGATAAAGGGAATAATGTCAGCCGGGGTATTCAGAACTTTTACTTGGTCTCGATAATCCTCATATAGAAAACCTTCCTGTTGCAGCTTTTCCATATGACTTAATAGATGGTCGTAGAATCCTGCAGTGTTAAGTAGAAATATTTTCTTGTCATGTAAAGAGAGTTGATTCCAGGTCACTATTTCAAATAGTTCATCCAGTGTGCCGAACCCGCCTGGTAGAATGATTGCAGCGTCGCATAGTTCATAGAGTTTTCTTTTACGCATGTGCATATCTTCCACTACAAGCAGTTCGCTTATGCCTGTATGTTGATGTTCCCAGTCTTTTAGTAGCTGCGGAATTACTCCTCTTACGATACCACCTTTTGACATTACCGTATCGGCTACTATGCCCATAATGCCATTCTTGCCGCCGCCGTAAATTAGTTCTACTTTATGGTCTGCCAGTATACTGGCAATTTCTTCAGCCTCCTGTAAATACAAGGGATTGTTGCCCTTTTTTGATCCGCAGAAGATTGCCATTTTGGTAATCATAAATTCTTACTTCAATTTGCGAGGCAAAAGGAAGGTAAATTTCAATATCTTCAAAAATTGTTTCTGTACTCTTCAATTTAAAACAGTAACCATATGTCGCCTTTATTGTTGTTCTCCTTTGTGATTGGCTACTTTGCTTTACTATTGATTGTTGCTTATTATACTTCAAGGAATGCCAATAACGAGTCCTTTTTTATTGGTAACAAAAGTTCGAATTGGATGGTTGTGGCTTTCGGTATGATCGGGACTTCATTGAGCGGGGTAACTTTTGTGAGTGTGCCCGGAGCAGTGGGTAAGGTTTTCGAAAAGGGAGGCGGGTTTACTTACTTCCAGATTGTAATAGGATATGTGCTTGGTTATATTGTTTTAGCGTATGTGTTGTTACCGCTTTACTACAGGATGAACCTGACATCTATTTACAATTACCTGAGCAACCGTCTTGGTTTTTATTCCTATAAATCAGGAGCATCTTTTTTCATTCTGTCCCGCACGTTAGGTGCTACCGCACGACTCTACCTTGTTGTTGCCATATTGCAGGATACTATCCTGTCAAACTTTGGTGTTCCGTTCTGGGTGACTACCCTCGTGATACTTTTGATGATCTTATTGTACACTTATGAAGGAGGTGTAAAAACTATTGTTTGGACAGATATGCTGCAGACAACCGGTATGCTGGTCGGATTACTCATTTGTGTGTATTACATACTGAAGACCTTAAATATTTCATTTGGAGAAGGACTTAATCAAATGAGTTCTGCGGGCTTCACCCGCATGTTTGTGTCGGATCCTAATAGCAGTTTATTCTTTATAAAGCAGGTATTGGCCGGCATGTTCATCACCATAACAATGACGGGCCTTGACCAGGAAATGATGCAAAAGAATATAAGCGTGCGAACACTTAAGGATTCACAAAAGAATGTACTCACCTTTGGCTTTATACAGGCTGCTGTTGTATTGCTCTTCCTCTTCCTGGGAGGCCTTTTATACCTGTATGGACAGGCAAATGGAATCACCGCAGTTCCAGATCGTATATTTCCAACTATTGCCTTGGGCTCCGGTGTGCCGCCTATCATTTCCGTGATATTTATTATAGCATTGATTTCTGCACTTTTTCCAAGTGCTGATGGTGCTATTACCGCTTTAACCTCCTCGTTTTGTATTGATATTCTCGGATTAAAAAGAAGGCCTGATTGGACCGATAAGCAGAAGAATCATTACCGCAAGATGGTGCACCTCGTATTTGCCGGTGTGTTCTTATTGTTTGTGATGATGTTTAAATGGATTAATGATTCGAGTATGATTGGCGTGATCTTAAAGGTGGCAGGTTACACTTATGGGCCACTGTTAGGCCTGTTTGCTTTTGGCATTCTTACGAAGAGAAGTGTTAATGATAAATATGTGCCTATAATTGCTGTTGCAGCTCCATTAATATGTTTTTTCCTGGATGAGTTTCAAAAAGAAATCTTCGGAAACTTTAAAATTGGATTGGAATTGATTATTATTAATGGACTAATTGTTTTCCTTGGCCTTCTCTTCATATCAAAAAAGGGAGCACCGGTCCTGGATAACAATCTTCAAAATGTATAATGGAGTTGATTAATCCATTGGCACAGGAGTATGCAGAAAGGTATTCATCGGCAGAAGATGGACTGGTAAGGGAGATAGGTGAATACACGATCAGGCATCATGCGCATGCGAATATGTTGAGTGGTCACCTGCAAGGGAAGTTGCTTGAGATGATCAGTTGTATGATTCGTCCTTTGCGCATACTGGAGATCGGAACCTTTACAGGTTACAGTGCTTTATGCCTTGCAAAGGGACTGCAGAAAGAAGGATTTTTGCATACTATTGAGCTTCGTTCCGACGATGCAGCAACAGCAAAAAGCTACTTCGACAGATCTTTTTTCAAAGAACAGATAATTTTACACATCGGTGAGGCGTTAGATATTATCGGCGAAATACATGAATCGTGGGATTTGGTTTTCATCGATGCAGATAAGGAAGATTACATCAACTATTTTAACCTCGTTTTCCCAAATGTGAGGGTAAATGGGTTTATTTTAGCGGATAACGTGCTCTTTCACGGACAAGTTTTAGAGAAGGTGATCAGGGGGAAGAATGCCAAATCGATACAGGCATTTAATGACTTTATAAGTGAAAGAAATGATGTTGAGAAAGTGCTTTTGCCGGTCCGGGATGGACTAATGTTAATGAAAAAATCAGCAGTTTAATACTGCTAACAGTAAAAGAAACTGATCCGATGAAAAAACTGCAAGTCACCATTCTATCTGTATGCCTATTTGCTGCCAACCTCGTGCATGCCCAGTCATCTGAAACAATCAGGCAGTATATTTTACGGTTTAAAGACATAGCAATTGCTGAAGAACAGAGAACAGGTGTTCCCGCTGCTATTACTTTAGCACAGGGTATTCATGAAACTGGTGCAGGTACCAGTGATTTGGTGGTTGCTTCCAACAATCATTTTGGTATTAAGTGTCATGGTGATTGGACTGGTGAGACAGTGAGCCATGATGATGATTCAAAAGGAGAATGCTTCCGTAAATATCCCGATCCTGCACAATCTTACCGCGATCATTCCGACTTTCTGCGCAACAGATCACACTACGCTTCTTTATTCAATATAGATCCGACTGACTACGAAGGCTGGGCTTATGGATTAAAGAAAGCAGGGTATGCAACTAACCCCAGGTACCCACAGATACTGATCAAATTGATTAATGACTACAATCTCCAGGATTATACATTGATAGCTTTGAACAGGAAGAAGGATTCAAATGGTGCTATTTGGGCAAGCAATACAACTAAAATTGATCCACCTGCTTCACAAAGAAGCACAGGAGTTACTCCTAAAAGAAATTATCCAAAGGGCGTTTTCGCTATTAATGATACAAAAGTGATCTATGCAAAAGAAGGCACTCCATACCTGCAATTAGCCGAAGAAAACAATATTACTCTATCACGGTTATTCGACTTTAATGATATGAAAGAGCAGGAAGTTGTTGCAGAAGATCAATTAGTATACTTACAGCGTAAAAGAAGAACAGGAGCTAATGAATTCCATGTGGTGACACCTGGAGAAACACTTCAATACATTGCACAAGTGGAAGCGATACGATTGGATCACTTGCTCGAATATAATCACCTGAAACCAGGTATGGAGCCGGAAGTAGGTGAAAAATTATTCCTGTCCGGTAAAGCACCCGGTGCACCCAAACTGGCTCAATTATTCAACTCTATAAAAAATGCATTCTCAAGCATTGCTTACAAAGAACCTTCAGTAGTATTGAAGTCTGAACCTTCTTATATCACTCATGTAGTTCAGCCGAAGGAAACAATGTATGCCATTGCTAAGAAGTATGATGTAACGGTTGCAGAACTGGCAAAATGGAACGACATAGAAAACACAGATCTTAAAGTAGGGCAGCAATTGCGCATCATAAAAAAGACTGGGAATGCCGTCAATTAAACTTCACGATAAAACTTTCGACACCTATTTATCAGCTGATGCCATACAGCAAAAGATCCAGGAACTTGCCGACCAGGTAAATACTGAGTTTGCTAATCGCCGGCCTCTATTCATCGCAATACTTAACGGGTCTTTTATGTTTGCGGCCGACCTGTTTAAAAAGATTACTATAGAAGCGGAAATCTGCTTCATTAAGCTGGCATCTTACAGAGGCATGAAATCAACAGGGCATGTCGTCACAGCCATTGGTTTAGATCAGGATTTGTATGGGAGGGATGTGATTATCCTGGAAGATATAGTGGATACAGGTAAAACTCTGCACCAGTTCTTACCGCAGTTAAGTCACCAACAACCTAAATCCCTAAGGATTATTGCTTTATTACACAAGGCAGAAGCTGCAAAATATAATGTTCCTATAGATTACGTCGGCTTTACCATACCGGATAAGTTTGTAGTTGGGTACGGATTGGATTACGACGGACTAGGCAGAAATCTTGGAGAAATTTATCAACTGTCTGAAAATCATTGATTTCCTTATAGAGAATTTCTATCTTGTCATAGCTAAATTGCCTTGAAGCAAATTATTTATACTGCTATAGTCATCCTGTCGCCCCTCTTTGCCATTAGTCAACAGTACTACATAAAAGGGCAGGTCACCGATGAAACAGGCAATGGATTGCAAAACGTAACCATTCGCTTACACAGCTCCCCGTATATATATTATACAGGAACAGCAGGTGCTTTCGGAATTATCAGTTCTTCAACTTCTGATACATTAACCTTTTTAAGGGATGGTTTCGAACGGGAAAAGGTACCAATCAGGTCAGTGGATTATGTGGATGTCAAATTAAAAAAAGTTCCTGCGAAATCAGCCAACGCCAGCAGTAAACTTCTTTCCCTTACGGAAAATCTTAAAAGGAGTGACCAGCAGCAGTGGTTTACAGGTGAAGAAACTTACGCAAGTATGGCTGAGAATAATTTCATTTCCGCGTCAGCCTTTCCTTCAACAGCACTGACTTTAAATAGTGATCGGGCATCTTACAGTAACATCAGGCGGTGGTTGAACATGAATTCAATTGTACCTCCTGATGCAGTCCGGATGGAAGAATTACTTAATTACTTCAACTTCAACTATTCAGAACCTTCAACCGATAAAACATTTACAATTAGTAGTACATATACTTCTTGCCCATGGAATAAGAGTAACCGCCTGTTATTAACTCAAATAAATTCTAAGAAGTTGAATATTGATACTCTACCTCCCACAAACCTGGTATTGCTGGTAGATGTATCCGGGTCTATGGACATGCCTAACCGGTTACCTGTTCTTAAAGCTGGATTTAAATCTTTGGTCAGGAATCTGAGAGCAAAAGATTCTGTATCTATAGTTGTCTACGGTGGCACAGTAGGTATTGCACTTAATAATGCCGGGGGTGATGAAAAGGAAAGAATCTTTAGGGTAATAGATAGCCTGCAGGCAGGCGGTTCTACCCCCGGGGAATCTGGGCTTAAACTAGCATATAGCCTGGCGAAATACCACTTTATTAAAGATGGAAATAACAGGGTCATACTGGCAACAGATGGAGATTTTAACGTTGGTATGAAGACAGAAACAGAGCTTGAAAACTTTATATCCGAAAAGAGGAATTCAGGAATTTACCTGACTTGCCTTGGTATAGGTATGGGTAATTATAAAGATTCTAAAATACAGGCATTGGCACAAAGAGGTAATGGAAATTTTGCCTACTTAGATAGTTATGCCGAAGCTGAAAAAGTAATGTTGAAGGAATTTACCCAAAACCTTTATACTGTTGCTGATGATACTTATATGAGCGTAGATTTTGACCCTGATCATGTGAAGGAATACCGCCTCATCGGGTTCGATAATAAGATAGGTGCGTTAAGAGACAGTACAGCAATAGTAGAAGGAGGTGAAATAGGTTCAGCTTTTTCTACCCTTGTAGCTTTTGAGATTACACCACAGGATAAGGATAACATGATAGAACAACAGCCGGTAGTATTCTCTATTCACTTTAAGGATCCGGTAAGTCGACAAACCTATGAAATTACAGAGGCACCGCTGGTTAAGTTCCGGGAGTTTTCACTTTTACCCAAATACCAACAGTTCGCGACTTCTGTAATCATGTTTGGATCACTTATACGCAATAGTAAATTTGTGAAGACAAATTGGAGTGATATACAAAAGATTGCGAAAGCTTCTGCCGATGATAATGATTATTCTGAGAAAGAATTCCTGTTGTTGCTAGAACAAGCACGTAAGATCTATTCCCACAGAAAGAAGAAACAGGATTTATAATTGTCAGGAGAACATCTCTCTCATCTTATCAAAGAATGACTTCTCGTTCTTATCCGGTGCCGGCTTAAAGTTCTGAGAGTGTCCCAGTTCCTCCAACATTGCCTTTTCTTCTGAACTTACATGTTGCGGAGTCCAAACGTTTACATGAACCAATTGATCTCCTTTTTCATAGCTGTTTACAGCAGGGAATCCTTTGCCTTTAAGCCTGAAGACCTTGCCGCTTTGTGTGCCCGGCGGAATCTTAATTTTGGCTCTTCCATCAATAGTAGGCACTTCTACCTGTGTGCCAAACACCGCATCAGGGAAGGAGAGATGTAATTCATAAGCAACGTTTAGGCCTTCCCGTTCAAGTTCCTTATGTTGTTCCTCTTCTATCAATATAATCAGGTCACCGGGCATGCCGCCTCTTTCACCTGCATTACCTCTTCCGGATATATTTAGCTGCATTCCTTCCTGTACTCCTGCCGGTATATCAATAGACACGGTTTCTTCTCCATACACCCGGCCTTCTCCACGACAATTGGTGCACTTAGCGGTTATCGTTGTTCCTTCACCGTTACAGGTAGGACAAGTAGTAACAGTCTGCATTTGCCCCAGGAAAGTATTGGTTACTTTTCTTACCTGGCCACTACCTCCACAGGTGCCACAGGTTTGTACACTACTTTTATCTTTTGCACCATTACCATGACACACATTACAGGTCACATGCTTTTTTACCTTTATGTTCTTGGTAACACCCTTAGCTATTTCTTCATAGGAAAGTTTCAGCTTGATTCTTAAGTTGCTTCCGCGCACTCCTCTTGCAGTCCTTTGGCCACCCCGGCTCCTTGGACCACCGCCGCCACCTCCAAAGAAGCTTCCAAATATGTCATCTCCGAATATATCTCCAAACTGGCTGAAGATATCATCCATATTAGGCCCGTGGCCACGACCATTGCCACTTACGCCTGCATGGCCAAACCGGTCGTACTGTGATCTCTTATCCTGGTCACTTAGTATTTCATAAGCTTCAGCGGCTTCCTTAAACTTTTCCTCAGCCCCTTTATCACCAGGATTCCTGTCAGGATGGAATTGCATGGCAACTTTGCGGTAGGCCTTCTTGATTTCATCTGTAGAAGCGCCTTTAGTAACACCTAAAATTTCGTAGTAATCTCTTTTTGCCATATTGACTTCCATCCATGCCCGGATCAATATACCGGTTTATTTAATTTTCAGATAAGCTTGTTTTTATACTAGTCTCGTTTATGGTTGATTGTGCCGGTTTATTTGCCTACTACAACTTTGGCAAATCTTATAATTTTGTCATTCAGGTAATATCCTTTCTGGATCTCTGCCACCACTTTACCTCTCATGTCCTCGCCTGCTTCTATCTCTGTAATTGCTTCATGTAGGTCAGGGTTAAATTCTTTGTTCAGAACTTCCATTGGCTTCAGGCCCTTTGAAGACAGTGTGTTTCTTAGTTTCGTAAATACCAGGTTAATGCCTTCCTTAATCTGTGGTAAATCGTCGGTTTTTTCCATCTGCTTCTGAGCTCTTTCACTATCATCCAAAACATCCAACAGATCTGTGATCACATCACGTCCCGCCGTTTGAATTAGTTCAATTCTCTCTTTTGCATTCCTGCGTTTGAAGTTATCAAATTCAGCTACCT